>JBBQLH010000003.1:0-78272 GCA_038327685.1 Solirubrobacterales bacterium | reverse complement strand
CCCGCACCTGATCCGGCTCTTCATGGCCGGCGAGTTCGAGATGTCCGAGGACCGCATCCGCGTGATCGCCCCGGACGTCGGCGGCGGCTTCGGCGTGAAGATCTCCCACTACCCGGAGGAGATCCTCGCGGCGTGGGCGTCGAAGAAGCTGGGCCGCCCGGTCAAGTGGACCGAGACGCGCTCGGAGCACATGAGCTCGACGATCCACGGGCGCGACCAGATCGACTACGTGAAGGTCGGCGCCAAGCGCGACGGCACGATCACGGGCCTCGAGTGCAAGGCGATCGCCGACTTCGGCGCCTTCTACACGCTGCTCACGCCGTTCATCCCGGCGTTCACCGGGTTCGTGATCTCGGGTTGCTACAAGATCCCGAACCTCTCGTTCACGGCCATCGGCGCGTTCACGAACAAGATGGCGACCGACGCCACGCGCGGCGCCGGCCGGCCCGAGGCGACGCACCTGATCGAGGTGATGATGGATCAGCTCGCCGCGGAGCTGGAGATGGATCCGCTGGAGCTACGGCGGAAGAACTTCATCCCGAAGGAGGACTTCCCGGCCGAGGTGGCGATCGGCATCGTCTATGACTCCGGCGACTACCACGGCTCGCTCGACAGGCTGCTGACCCACGTCGACCTCGACGCGTTCCGGCGCGAGCAGGCGGAGCTCCGCCAGCAGGGCAAGTACCGCGGCATCGGCTTCTCCACCTGGATGGAGATCTGCGGCCTCGCGCCCTCGCGCGTGGTCGGGCCGAGCGGTGTCGGCCTGCAGGCGGGCTTCTACGAGTCCTCGATCGTGCGCGTGCACGCGTCAGGCGGCGTGACCGTCTACACGGGCACCGCGCCGCATGGGCAGGGGCTGGACACCTCGTTCGCCCAGATCGTCGCCGACCGCCTGGGCACCACGCCCGACCAGGTCGACGTCGTGCACGGCGACACGGGGACCGGGCCGTTCGGCCTCGGCACCTACGGCTCGCGCTCGCTGGCCGTGGGCGGCGAGTCGATCGCGCGCTCGACCGCGAAGGTGGTCGAGAAGGCGATGAAGATCGCCGCGCACCAGCTCGAGGCGGCGCCCGAGGACATGGAGCTCGCCGATGGCAAGTTCTCCGTCAAGGGCTCGCCCGACAAGGGGATGACGCTCGCGGAGGTCGCGGGCGGCGCCTACATCCCGGAGAACCTGCCCGAGGGCATGGAGCCGGGGCTGGAGGAGACGACGTTCTACGACCCGGAGAACTTCGTCTTCCCGTTCGGCGCGCACGCGTGCATCGTCGACGTGGACGCGGAGACGGGGAAGGTCGACATCTCCCGCTACGTCTGTGTCGATGACTGCGGCCCGGCCATCAACCCGAAGCTGATCGAAGGCCAGATCCACGGCGGCGTCGTGCACGGCATCGGCCAGGCGCTGTTCGAGCGCATCCACTACGACGACGACGGCCAGCTCGTGACCGGCACGTTCGTCGACTACGCGCTGCCCAGCGCCGCCGACGTGCCGAGCTTCGAGACCGATCGCACGGAGACCCCGTCACCGGTCAACTCGCTCGGAGTCAAGGGCGTGGGGGAGGCCGGCACGATCGCGGCCACCCCGGCGATCGTCAACGCCGTGATCGACGCGCTGCGGCCGCTCGGGGTGACCTACATCGACATGCCGCTGAGCACGCAGAACGTGTGGGCGACGATCCAGGAGGCCCAGGGCAACGCTGCCCCGCCCGACCCGGGGGCGCAGGGGGGCTCGTTCGACGAGCACGGGAGCGGCAGCGCCGGTTCCGGACCGACCAGCCCGAGTGAGGGAGGTGGGCTGTGATCCCCGCCGAGTTCGACTACGTCGCGCCCGCGTCGCTCGACGAGGCGCTGAGCGCGCTCGCCGACGGCGGCGAGGACGCGAAGCTGCTGGCCGGCGGCCACTCGCTGCTGCCGCTGATGAAGCTGCGGCTGGCGGCTCCGACGCTGCTGGTCGACCTGCGCAAGGTGCCCGGGTTGACCGGCATCGAGCGCGCCGAGCGAAGCGGTGACGAGGCCTCTGGCCGAGGCAGGGGGGACTGGAGCATCGGCTCGATGACCACCCACACGGCGATGGCGAACGAGGCCGGCCTCGGGCTCATCGCCCAGGTCGCGAGCACGATCGCCGACCCGCAGGTCCGCAACCGCGGCACGATCGGGGGCTCGCTCGCCCACGGCGATCCGGCCTCCGACCAGCTCGCGATCCTGCTCGCCTACGAGGGCTCGGTGGTCGTCCGCGGCGCGTCGGGTGAGCGCGAGGTCGCGGCCGCCGACCTGTTCGAGGACTACCTCACGACCGCGGTCGGCGAGGGCGAGGTGCTCACCGAGGTGCGCTTCCCGGCGCTCGAGGGCTACGGGTTCGGCTACCAGAAGTTCAACCGCCGCAAGGAGGACTGGTCGATGGTGGCCGTGTCCGCCCTGGTCAAGAAGGCCGGCGACGGCTCCTGCGAGGACGTCCGGATCGGCCTCACCCACATGGGCAACGTGCCGCTGCGGGCGACCGCGGCGGAAGCGGCGCTGCGCGGCGGGGCGCTCGACGCGCAGAGCATCGCGGCGGCCGCCGAGCAGGCGGCCGAGGGCACCGAGCCGCCCGCCGACCTCAACGCATCGGCCGAATACAAGCGCCACCTGGCGCGCGTGCTGTGCCGGCGCGCGCTCGAGGAGGCGGCGGCGTAGCCGAGGCGTTCGGCAGCGCGGAGTCCGTCACGCGGGCCCTGGCCGGCGAGAGCTATCTCGCCGACCGGGGCCTCGCGACGAGCGTCTACCTGGCCGCGACGCTCGAGCAGCCGTTGCTGCTCGAGGGCGAGGCCGGCGTGGGCAAGACCGAGGTCGCGCGAGCGCTCGCCGCCGCCACCGGCGCCGAGCTGATCCGGCTGCAGTGCCACGAGGGCATCGACCTCCACCACGCCGTCTACGACTGGGACTACGGGCGCCAGCTGCTCGCGATCCGGGCGGCGGAGGCGGGCTCCGAGGCGCGCGAGCTGTTCGGCCGCGAGTTCCTGCTGCGGCGCCCGCTGCTGCAGGCGCTCGAGCACGAGGGACCCTCGGTGCTGCTGATCGACGAGATCGACCGCGCGGACGACGAGTTCGAGGCGTTCCTGCTCGAGTTCCTCTCCGACTTCGCGATCTCGATCCCCGAGCTCGGCACGATCCACTCGCCCACCCGGCCGCTCGTGGTGCTGACCTCGAACCGCACCCGCGAGCTCCATGACGCGCTCAAGCGGCGCTGCCTCTACCACTGGATCGACTACCCCGATCCGGAGCGCGAGGCCGAGATCGTGCGCGCGCGGCTGCCCGGCGTGCCCGAGGCGATCGCGCTGCGGGTGTGCGAGGCGGTGGCGCGCCTGCGCGGCGAGGAGCTCTACAAGCTGCCCGGGGTGGGAGAGACGATCACGTGGGCGCGCGCGCTGCTCGCTCTCGGCCCCGACGAGCCGCTCGAGGACACGCTCGGCGTGGCGCTGAAGGTGCGGGAGGACATCGAGCGCGTCCGCGAGGCGGGGGTGCTGCGCGGTGCCTGAGCCGAGCCCGACGCCCGCCCTGTCGCGGCTCGGCTCCCTCATGCGCGCCGGCGGCGCACGCGTCGGCGTGGGGGAGCTGCTCGGAGCGCACCGCGCGCTGGCGGCCGTCGACGCGTCGGTGCGCGCGGACGCCTACTTCGCCCTGCGCGCGTCGCTGTGCTCCTCGCACGCCGACACGGTGATCTTCGCCGAGGCGTTCGCGCTCACCTTCGCCGCGCCGGAGAAGGATCCCGAGAACCCGCTCGAGGCGCTCGGCGAGATCGAGCGGATGGCGATGCCGCGCTTCGGCGTCCCGGCCGCGATGGCGGCCCCGGACCTCGAGATCGCGCCCGTCCCCGCCGCCTGGACCGACGAGGAGCTGCTGCGCGAGCGCGACTTCGCGCTCTACACCGACAGCGAGCGCGCGGCGGCGCGGCGACTGCTCGCCCAGCTCGCGCGCCGAGGCCCGCGCCGGATCTCGCGCCGCACGCGGCCGACGCGCCGCCGTCGCGAGGTCCACGACCTGCGCGCCACCGTGCGGCTGTCGTTGCGCCACGGCGGCGAGTTCGTCGAGCGCCGCTACCGCGAGCCGGCCGAGCGCCCGCGGCGGCTCGTGCTCGTCTGCGACGTCTCCGGCTCGATGGCACCATACGCCCGGATGCTGCTCCAGTACCTGCAGGCCGCGGTCGCGGCGCGCGCGCGCGTCGAGGCGTTCGTGTTCGGCACGCGGCTGACGCGCGTCACGCGGGAGCTGTCGGGCCGCGACCCCGACCGCGCGCTGCGGCGCGCCGCCGACGCCGTGCAGGACTGGTCGGGCGGCACGCGCATCGGCGAGGCGCTGGCCGAGCTCAACCGCGTGCACGGCCGCCGCATCGGCCGCGGTGCGCTCGTCGTGATCCTGTCCGACGGCTGGGACAGGGGCGACCCCGAGCAGCTCGCGGAGGAGATGGCGCGGCTGCAGCGCTGCGCGCACCGGATCGTGTGGCTCAACCCGCTCGCCGCGAACCCCCGCTACGCGCCGCTCACGCGCGGCATGCAGGCCGCCATGCCGCACATCGACCGCCTGCTGCCGGGCAACTCGATCGCCTCCCTCGAGGCGCTGGCCGCGTTGATGGAGGAGGGTGTGCCGGCATGACCCGCCCGCCGCGAGCCGCCGAGGACGAGCCTGAGATCGGCGGGATCATCCTCGCCGCCGGCGAGGGGCGCCGCTTCGGCGGTCCCAAGCAGCTCGCGCAGCTCGACGGCCGCCCGCTGATCGAGCACGCGCTGGCGGCGATGCTCGCCGTCCCGGCGCTGGATCCCGTCGTCGTCGTGCTCGGCGCGCACGCCGACCGCATCCGCGCGGAGGCCGACCTGCGCGGCGCCGACGTCGTCCTGTGCAGCGACTGGGCCGACGGCCAGTCGGCCTCGCTGCGCGCCGGCGTGACCGCGCTCGGCGAGGTCGAGGCCGCGGTCGTCACGCTCGCCGACCAGCCCTTCATCAGCCCGCAGGCGATCGGCGGGGTGCTGAACCTGCGCGGCCGCCACCTCGCGGTGCGCGCGACCTACGACGGCGCGCCCGGCCATCCCGTCCTGCTCGAGCGCCGGCTGCTCGACCACGTCGGCGAGCTGCGCGGCGACGCCGGCGCGCGCGAGCTGCTGAGCGGCGACCACGTGCTCCAGTGGGAGTGCGGCCGGCTCTGCGATCCGACCGACATCGACACGCCGGAGCGACTCCAGGAGGTCCAGTCATGAAGCTCGAGCAGTCCTTCGAGGTCGCCGCGCCGATCGACGAGGTGTGGGCGGCCCTCAACGACCTGGCGCGCGTGGCGCCCTGCCTCCCCGGCGCGGCGATCACCGATCACGACGAGGACGGCACCTACCACGGCACGTTCCAGGTCAAGCTCGGCCCGACGACCGCGGCCTACCGCGGGACGATCAGGATCGAGAGCGCCGACGAGACGGCGCACACCGCGACGCTGAAGGCGCGCGGGACCGACAAGCGCGGCCAGGGCGGCGCGTCGGCGACGATCGTCAACACGCTGACCGAGCACGACGGCGCCACGACCGTGCACGCCGCGACGGACTTCTCGATCACCGGCCGCCTGGCGCGCTTCGGCCGCGGCGGCATGATGCAGGACATCTCCAACCGCCTCCTGCGCGACTTCTCGACCTGCCTGCAGTCGCGGCTGGCCGAGGCGCCCACCGCGCCGAGCGGCGAGGAGGTCTCGCGGGGCGACGCCGCGCCGGAGGCGGTCGCCGCGGCGGCCGGTGGGGGCGACGAGCTCGACGCCGAGGCGGCGGCCGCGAGCGCCGGCGCCACCACGGCTGGCACGACCGCCGGCCCGGCGACCGCCCGGCCCGCGCCGCCGCCCCCGCCGGCGGATCAGCCTCAGGCGGCCAAGCCGGTCGGCGGGATCGGGCTCTTCTTCTCCGTCCTGTGGGAGCGGGTCAGGCGCCGCTTCGGGTCACGCTGACGTCCCCGCCGTCGCCGTAGCCGTCGCGCCGACCGGTGCGCTCGGTGTCACCCGCCCCCTGTGCGGCGACGGTGTCACGGGCCCGGCCGTATAGGTAGTAGTAGGCCCCGGCCACGAACAGCCCCGCGCCGACGAGGTTACCGAGGAACGCGAACACCCAGTTCTTGAGCGCGTCGGCCCAGTCGATGCCGGGAACGTGAGCGAAGATCGCGGCGGGGATGAAGAACATGTTCGCCACGACGTGGTCGAAGCCCATCGCCACGAAGGCCATGATCGGGAAGAAGATCGCGAGCACCTTGCCGCCGATGTCCTCGGCGCCGATCGCCATCCAGACCGCGAGGCAGACGAGCCAGTTGCAGCCTACGGCGCGCAGGAAGATCTGCCAGTCGGTCTCG
The DNA here is from genome assembly GCA_038327685.1 of Solirubrobacterales bacterium. GTDB lineage: Bacteria > Actinomycetota > Thermoleophilia > Solirubrobacterales > Solirubrobacteraceae > DASQFQ01. The sequence continues at coordinate 71,930 of JBBQLH010000003.1, read as the reverse complement.
GTGACGCCCTTCAACTTGGCGATCCCCGCCAGGCGCGCGAGCGGCAGCTCGGCGGTGAGGACCCCGCTCTTGACGGCAAGGAAGTAGGCGACGAACAGCGAGCCGAGCAGGTTCCCGATCGTGATGACCGTGAAGTTCAGGCCGAGCAGCTTCAAGCTCGTCCGGCCTCTGAACGCCGACAGCGGCACGAGCGCCATGTTGCCGGTCAGCAGCTCTCCACCCGCGATGACGACGAGCACGAGGCCGAGCGCGAAGACTGACCCAGAGAAAAGGGTCGGCAGCGTGCCCCACACCTTTGGATCGAGGCCGGAGGAGACGCTGATGGCCACCAGCCCGCCGAACGCGATATACGCCCCGGCCAGGAAGCCCGATACGAGCATCTTGTCCACCGTCAGGCCCGCCTTGGTAACACCGGTCTCGATGCCGGCCTCGGTGATCGACTTCGGATCCTTGAACGCCACCCTGTCCACTCCCCTTAGAGTTGCTTGACTGCTCGGATTACCTGGATACCCGCTCAGAAATGGAGCAACGCCTCTCCCTGATCACCCTCGGCGTCGACGACGTCCCCGCGGGACGCGCGTTCTACGAGGCGCTGGGGTGGAAGTGCGACACCGACCCGTCGCTCGACGTCGCCTTCTTCCAACTCGGCGCGATCGTGCTCGCGGTGTGGGATCGGGCGAAGCTGGCCGAGGACTCGACGGTTACCGACCGCGGTGGCTTCGGCGGCGTCACGCTCGCCTACAACGTGCGCTCCCCGGAGGAGGTCGATGCCGCGCTCGCCGAGGCGGAGGCGGCCGGCGCGACGATCGGCCGCCCCGGCGCCGCGACGTTCTGGGGCGGCTACTCCGGCGTCTTCGTCGATCCCGACGGCCACCCGTGGGAGGTCGCCCACAACCCGCACTGGACGATCGAGGACGACGGATCCGTGCGGATCTAGCCGTTGCCGTACGCCGTCTTCACCCCGTCGCACCGCGGCGGCTCGGGAGCGCCGCTCGTGTGCCTGCACGGCTTCATGGACACGTGGAGGATCTGGGAGCTCGCGCTGCCCGCACTCGAGCGCCGGCACGACGTGCTCGCCCCGACGCTGCTCGGCCACGCGGGCGGGCCGCCGCTCGAAGGGGAGGTCGGCGACGCGCTGCTCGCCGACGCCGTCGAGCGCGCGATGGACGACGCCGGCTTCGAGACGGCGCACATCGCCGGCAACTCGCTCGGCGGCTTCGTCGCGTTGCAGCTCGCCGCGCGCGGCCGGGCGCGGTCCGTCGTGGCGTTCGCTCCGGCCGGGGGCTGGGCCGCCGGCGACGAGCAGTTTCAGGAGACGCTCGAGTTCCAGGCGGCGCTGTACGAGCAGGTGCGGGCCGCCGCGCCGCACGCGGAGGCGCTCGTGTCCACACGCGAAGGACGACGGCGCGCCACGCGGCACATCACGACGAACTTCGAGCACATCCCGCCCGAGCTGCTCGCCCACCAGCTGCTCGGCGTCGCGAGCTGCCGGGCGGCCCTCCCGTTCATCGAGCACGGGCTCCGCGAGGGCTACCAACTCGAGGCCGAGAAGATCACCTGCCCGGTGCGGGTCGTCTGGGGCACGGAGGACAAGCTGCTGCCGTGGCCGTCGACCGCCGTGCGCTTCCGCACCGACTGGCTCCCGCACGCCGACTGGGTCGAGCTCGAGGGCATCGGCCACTGCCCGCCGCTCGACATCCCGCTCGAGACCGCGCAGATGATCCTGGGATTCACGGGCGGCTGAGGACCGCTCAGGCGATCGGCGGCGACAGCTGGACCCACGCGATCCACGCGGCGATCAGGAGCAGCGAGAGCCCGGTCAGCACGACCGCCCGCCGCAGCCGCGAACCGAGCATGAGCAGGAACGCGGCGACGGCGATGATGAACGCGACCCCCACGATCGCGTTCTGGGCGTCCCACTGCCAGGAGTCGTTGTAGTTCGTCCATGCGTGGCCGGCCTCATAGGTCCGGCCGCTCCCGTAGCAGTCCTGATCGCAGCGCACCCCGTCGCGGTTGAGATCGACGAGCAGGATCACGAGGTTGAAGAACGTGGCGACGGTCACCCCTCGGCGGATCGTGCGCGGCTGGACTGATCCGAGCACCGGTGCCGGAGCGCGCGTCAATCCGACGCCGAGGCGGATTCGAGCTCGCTGCTCTCGGCGTCGAGATCCTCCGTCGCGTTGACGCAGACGGCAGACCACCACTCCGCGATCGGCGTCCCCTTCGCGAACTTGCTCGTCGGTGCGCTGATGCGCGTGAGCTGCTCGACGCGGAACCTTGAGCCCGGGAGCAGCACGACCTCCTCTTCGTTCTGGGACAGCGAGAACTCCGTGACATCGCGTCCGTTGGGGCGCCGGAACTCGTAGATGATCGCGACGTCGCGGTCCGGCGCGCCCTGCCGGCGCTCCTCGTCGGACTTCTCGGCGCTGGTGTAGGCGAAGTCCTCGGCCTTCGACTTGAGCTTCGAGGCGCTCGCGAAGGCTGTTGAACGGCAGCACTTTGCCGACCTCGACCGCGAACGCGGCCTTGGCGAACGATGCGCCTCGACAGAAGATCTGGATCGCGCTGACCTCGGGCCGGGTCAGCCCCAGTTCCTTGCGCAGCTTCTCGGCGCCCTTCGACAGTGGGTTGGCGGCAGCGTCCTGGGCGAACCCCGTGATCTGCTTGAGCGCGTACGGGTCGCGGTCGTTGATGCCCAGCGCGTTGCTGATGTTGGCGTGGTAGACGTGCTGCGCCGCACCGCGAGAGAGGGCGACGAGCTCTGCGTCGATCTCCTCGAGCAACGCCTCGACCACGGGGCGCCGGCGGCGGTCCAACGGGTCCTTGCCGGCGGCGTGCGCGTTGAGCCACTTCAGGCTCATCCGTTCCAGCCGGTGGAGCGCGGCGGGCTTCTCGTCCTGAGCGGCCGCGTGGGAGTTCGCCAGCGCCTTCTGGAGCTCCGCGAAGGAGGACTTCGCGAAGAGCCCCTTGCGCTTCTCGCCGTCTCGCAGCACGAGCGGGTCGAGGTCTCGAGCCGAGATGGTGACCTCGCGCTGCAGCGACGCCTGCTGAACGAGGCCGGCGACGGCCCTGTTGCCGATGCTGCGTCGCAGTTGCCTCATCGCCGCCGGCGCGAGCGGCGTGTCGGCCACGAAGCGGGCCGGCTCAGCGGTCGCCTCCCTCGCCGCCTGCCGGTCAGCGTGTGCCCTGCTCAACCGCCCCACCTCCTCAGCCCGTCCCCCCGTCTTGGCCGATTGAACAGGTTCGCGGCAGCCGCGTCCAGTGGCTCAGCGGGCGGGGATGCGCGTGAGCGAGCGCGCGATGCCGAGCATGGCGCGGTTGGAGAGATCGCGGCTGAGGGTGTTGGCCACCCAGTAGACGCCGTGCGATGTGCGCCGGGCGACGACGCGGATGTGCGCACCGTCGTAGTACACGTGGTAGCTGCGGCCGGCCATCCGCTGCGTCGAGTTCGAGCCGTCGAGGATCGGCGGGTGCTGCCAGCTGGTGCCCTCGATGCCGTAGTACTGCCCCTGCGATTCGTTCTCCGCGACGACGAGCCGGTAGGCCTGATGGCGGTGGCCGGCGCGGTCGGCGATCGCATACAGCCGCGGGGAGCGTGCCACGCCCGTGCTCGACGGGTAGCGGCCGGTGCGCGTGAGCCACGCCGGCGCGTAGAAGGGCAGCTTGAAGTGCCGGTGGGCGATGGCCGGTCGGACGATCTCCTTCGCCGCCGGAAGCGCGTTGACGAGCCGGTAGCTTGCCGCGCTGACGCGGGCGCGCCGCTTGCCGCTGCCCTTCTTCGCGGCCACGTGGACGCTCCTGCGACGGCGCGTGGGACGCGGATGCAGGAACTCGCGGACCGCCCGCTGGATCCGATCGGGTGTCGCGGTCACGTAGTCGCCCAGTCCGATCGGTGCCGTCGTCGCCGCAAGCGGGCGCTGCGTCGTCGGCGCCGTGACGGGAGGGGTGCTCTGCACGAACGTGGCGGGGAAGCGGACCTGGCGCACCGGCCGCCCCGTGGAGGACGCCGCGAGTCTGAGCAACCGCAGGATGCCGCGGCTGGTCTGCAGGTTCGCGTCGGAGGACGTGGCCTTGGCGAACGCCTTGACCAGCGGGTTCAGGTTGTGCAGCAGGCTGCTCGTGCTCAGCTGGGCGTTCGCCTCGCGCAGGAAGGCCTGCTGGCGGGCGGCGCGGACGATGTCGTTGTCAAGATGGCGGAAGCGCACGTAGTCGAGCGCCTGTTGACCGCACAGCCGCTGGTAGCCGGGCTGGACGTCGATCTCCGCGTACCGCTCACCGACCGGCACGCCCAGGTTGGAGTGGTAATACCGGCGGTCGACGTCGATGTAGACGCAGCGGACGATGTCCACCGCGTCGCGGAAGCCCTTGAAGTTGACCGCGATCGCGTGGTTGACGCGGAACCGGCGGGCGGGCGTGCTCAGGAGCTGCGTCACCGTGCGCGTCGTCAGATCCAGCCCGCCCTCCCCGTAGGCGGCGTTGATCTTGTCGATGCCGTGGCCCGGGATCGTCACGCGCAGGTCGCGCGGGATCGACAGCACGGTCGTCGCGTTCTGCTTCGGGTCGAGCCGGACCAGCATCAGCGTGTCCGAGTGCGCGTCGCCGCGCGCATCGCCGTAGCGCCGATCGGAGCCGACCAGCAGCAGCGTCTGCGGCTTGCCGGACGGGGGTGGCGTGATCGTCCCACGCCTGAACGGCTCGACGTGCCCGTAATGGCGCACCACGGTGGCGATGTGGTGGACCTGCACCATGCCGACGCCGACCGTTGCGCCCGCCGTCGCGAGCACGATGACGGCGCCCGCGATCGCGAACCCGAGCCGCATCCGCGACGCCCCGCCAGGCCCTGGCTCGGGCTCCGTCGCGCTCAAGCGAATCTGACGGCGTCGACGATCGCGCCGGCCGGGAGCGGGCCAGAGCCGTGGGGGGCGATCGCAAAGCCGTCGCTCTGGCCCAGCGCGCCGGTGAGGTGGGAGCCCTGGTTGGCGGTCGGCGTCGCTTCGAGCACGCCGTCGGCGCCCGGCCGCAGGCGCGCGGTGAGGAACGTCGTGCGGCCGTCGGAGGGACCGGCGGCCTCGGTCAGGCGGGCCTTAACGGTGTGCATGGCGGGGTCGCGCTCACCGTGCAGCCGGCGCAGGGCGGGCTCGATGAAGGCGAGGAAGCCGACGATGCTCGAGAGCGGGTTGCCGGGTAGGCCGAAGACGAGCGTCGAGCCGTGGTGGCCGAACCACAGCGGCTTGCCGGGCTTGACGCGCACGCGCCAGAACAGCTCCTCGACGCCGCAGGCCTCGAACGCCGGCCGCACGTGGTCGTGCGGGCCGACCGAGACGCCGCCCGAGACCACGAGCACGTCGCCGTCCAGGCCCGCCTCGACCGCCGCGCGGGTGGACTCGAAGTCGTCGGCGACGACGCCGTGCTCGATGACGTCTGCGCCCGCGCGCTCGGCCAGCAGCCGCACCATCAGGCCGTTGGACTCGTGGATCTTGCCCGGCGCGGGGGGCGCGCCGAGCGGCAGCAGCTCGGAGCCGGTGACGAGGATATGCAGCCGCGCGCGGCGGTGGACGGCCATCTCGGCCACGCCCGCCGCGGCGAGCGAGCTGACCCGTGCGAGCGTGAGCGGCTCGCCGGCGGGCGCGATCAGGTCGCCGGCGTGGACGTCCTCGCCGCGGAAGCGGATGTGCCGGCCGGTGGGGAGCGACTCGGTCGCGCGCACGCTCCCGTTGTCGAGCTCGGCCAGCTCCGACTGCAGGACGGCGTCGGCGCCCGGCGGGATCGGGGCTCCGGTGGTGATGCCGAGCGCCGTGCCCGGCTCGAGGGTCGCGGTGGCCGTCGCGCCCGCCGCCAGCTCGCCGACCAGCCGCAGCGCACTGCCGCCGGTATCGGCTGCGCGCACGGCGTAGCCGTCCATCGCGGAGCGGTCGAAGGGCGGCAGGTCGACGGCGCTGCGGCCCTCCTCGGTGGCGATCCGCCCGGCCGCCTCGGCCAGCGGGACCCGCTCGGTCTCCAGCGGCGCCGCAGCCGCCAGGACCAGCGCGGCGGCCTCCGGGAGGTCCTTCACCCGCCGATCCGCGACATCGAGCGCGCCGGCTGGACGAAGCCCTCGTCGCCGATGTGGTGCTTGAGCTCCTTGCGCCAGACCGCGTCGCGGATCACGCGTTCGAGCTCGGCGTCGCTCGCCCCCTCGCGCATCGGCGTGCGCAGATCGGTCTCGTTGAGCGAGAAGAGGCAGGTCCGCAGCATCCCCTCAGCGGTCAGGCGGATGCGATTGCAGTCGCCGCAGAAGGACTCGGTGACGGGGGAGATGAAGCCGATCTCGCCCTGCCCGTCGGCGAAGCGCCAGCGCCGCGACGTGCCGTGGCGCTCGCGTCCGACGGCCTCGAGCGGATACACCTCGCCGATCAGGCGCCGGATCTCCTCGTTGGGCAGCACCTTGTCGGCGCTCCACGAGCGGTCGGCGTCGAGCGGCATGAACTCGATGAAGCGCACGACGTAGGGCGTACGGCGGGCGAAGTCGGCGAAGCGCACGACCTCGTCCTCGGTGAAGTCCTTGAGCGCGACGACGTTGACCTTGATGGGGCGCAGCTCGGGATGTGCCTCGGCGGCCTCGAGCCCCTCGAGCACCTGGGCGAGCGAGTCGCGGCGGGTGAGCTGGAAGAACCGATCGGGCGCGAGCGAGTCGAGCGAGACGTTGACGCGCTTGAGGCCCGCGCGCACGAGATCGCCGACCTGGGCCTTCAGCAGGTAGCCGTTGGTCGTCAGCGAGAGGTCGTGGACGTCCTCGAGCCCCGAAAGCATCTCCACGAGCCGCCACAGCTCCCGGCGCACGAGCGGCTCGCCGCCGGTGAGGCGCACGTCGTGGACGCCCATCGAGCTCAGCAGCGCGACGAGCCGCGCGATCTCCTCGTAGGAGAGCAGCGCGTCGCGCTGCAGCCACGGCAGGCCCTCGGCGGGCATGCAGTACTGGCAGCGGAAGTTGCAGCGGTCGGTGACCGAGATCCGCACGTCCCCGATCGGCCGCCCGTGTCCGTCGATAAGTGGCTTCATGAGCGGTGGAAGTCCGACTTCCCGCCGGTCTTGTCGAGCAGCTCGATGCGCTCGACGACGACGCCCGGCTCGATCCCCTTGACCATGTCGTAGACGGTCAGCGCGCCCACGGAGCACGCCACCATCGCCTCCATCTCCACGCCGGTCTGATGGGTGGTGCGCGTCTCGACGACGATCGTGACGCGGCCCTCATCGGCGTCGATCGCGATCTGCGGGTCGACGTGGGAGAGCGGCAGCTGGTGGCAGAGCGGGATCAGCTCGTCGGTGCGCTTGGCCGCCTGGATCGCGGCGATCCGCGCGACCGCGACGACGTCGCCCTTCGGGTTGTCCCCGGCGACGACCCGCGCGGCGGCCTCCGGCGACATCCGCACGACGGCGCGGGCGCGCGCCCAGCGCACGCTGGCGTGCTTTTCACCGACGTCGACCATGGTCGCCCGGCCGGCGGCGTCGAGGTGCGTGAGCGCGGATCCCTCCATCCACCTTCGAGTCTAGGGCTAGGAAGCGTGGTGGACCTCCTGCAGCCCGTAGGTTGGCGTGCCGAGCCCCTCGACACGCGCCTTGAGCTGGAGCGCGAGGTACTGCGAGTAATGGCGCGACTGGTGCAGGTTGCCGCCGTGGAACCACAGCGCCTCCTGCTGCGTCGGCTTCCACATGTTGCGCTGCTCGCCCTCCCACGGCCCCGGGTCGTAGGCCGTGTCGGAGCCGAGGCCCCAGACCTTGCCGACCTTGTCGGCCACCTCCTGGGAGATCAGGTCCGCGGCCCAGCCGTTCATCGACCCGTAGCCGGTCGCGTAGACGACGAGGTCGGCCGGGAGCTCGGTGCCGTCGGCCATCACGACCGCGTCCTCGGACAGGTGGTCGACGGTGCCGTTCTGCAGCTTGATCTTGCCGTCGGCGACGAGGTCGGAGGCGCCGACGTCGATGTAGTAGCCGGAGCCGCGGCGCAGGTACTTCATGAACAGGCCCGAGTCGTCCTCGCCGAAGTCGAGCTGGAAGCCCGCCTTCTCCAGCCGGTCGTAGAAGTCGGCGTCGCGCTCGCGCATCTCGTTGTAGAGCGGGATCTGGAACTCGTGCATGATCCGGTAGGGCAGCGACGCGAAGATCAGGTCGGCCTTCTCCGTGGTCACGCCGGACGCGACGGCCTCCTCGGAATACAGCGCGCTGAGCCCGACGTCCATCAGCGTGTCCGAGCGCACGATGTGGGTCGAGGAGCGCTGGACCATCGTGACGTCGGCGCCGGCCTCCCACAGCGCCGCGCAGATGTCGTGCGCGGAGTTGTTGGAGCCGATCACGACGGCCTTCTTGCCCTCGTAGCCGTCGGCGCCGGGGTGCTGGGAGGAGTGATGCTGCTCGCCCTTGAAGACGTCTTGCCCGGGGATCTCGGGCACCTTCGGCTTGCCGGACATGCCCGTGGCCATCACGAGCTGCTTCGGGCGCAGCGTCACGTCGGCGCCCTCGCGCTCGACGACGACGACCCACTCGCCGGCCTCCTCGTCGTACTTCGCGCTCTTGGCCTCCGTCGAGCTCCAGTAGTTGAGCTCCATCACCCGCGTGTACATCTCGAGCCAGTCGCCGATCTTGTCCTTCGGCGAGAACACCGGCCAGTTCTCGGGGAACTTGATGTAGGGGAGATGGTCGTACCAGACCGGGTCGTGCAGGCACAACGACTTGTAGCGCTTGCGCCACGAGTCGCCGGGGCGCCCGTTGCGCTCGACGACGATCGTCGGCACCCGCAGCTGGCGCAGGCGCGCCGCGAGCGCGATGCCGCCTTGCCCGCCGCCGACGATCACGACCTCCGGCTGCGTCTCGTAGCCGAGCTCCTTTGCTTCACGCTCGCGCTGCTCGAGCCACGTCTCGCGGTCGGGGTTGGCGCCGTGCTCGGCGCCCATCGGGCGGCCGGGACCGGTGGTCTCCTCGTGGCCCGTGAGCTCGGCGAGGGTCGTCAGCAGCGTCCACGCCCTGCCCTCCTTGAGCCGCAGGTGCCCGCGGCCGCGGCCGGTCTCGGTTTCGAACTCGATCCAGGCCTCCGTCACGCCCTCGGCGGTGGCGGGCGGCTCGGTGGTGGCCCAGTTCCGTGGCTTCGTATGCGCGAGCGTGTGGTCGAGCATGTCCTTGACACCGGCCGGCCCCTCGACGGTCTTGAGGTTCCACGTGAAAGCGACGAGGTCGCGCCAGTAGCTGTCGTCGAGGAACAGCTCCGACGCGGCCGCGCTGTCACCCGCGGTCAGCGCCTCGTCGAAGCGTGAGAGCCACTGCTCGACCTCGGTGGTCGCGGGCTCGACGGCGGTGTCGGTCATCTCTCCTCCTGCCTGTGACTGGACGCCGTCATCGTAGGCTTTCGCGATGGTCGTCAGCGTCCGACTCTTCGCCGGCCTGCGCGAGCGCGCGGGGCGCGACCGCGTGGAGGTCGAGCTTCCCGACGGCGCGGTCGTCGCCGACCTGCTGGCAGCGATGGACCTCGCCCCGCGCTCGTGCGTCGTGGCGATCAACCGCGAGTACGCCGACGAGGGGGCGCTCGTGCGGGCGGGCGACGAGGTCGCACTCGTGCCGCCCGTCAGCGGCGGCGCCGGCGCCGTGCGGTCCGTGCGGGTGACGGGCGAGCCGCTCGACCTCGTGGCCGTCGCGGCAGCCGTGCGCGATCCCGCGGCGGGCGCGGTCGTGCTGTTCGAGGGCGTCACGCGCGAGGTGCCCGAGCTCGACTACGAGGCCTACGCCGAGATGGCGGAGCCGAGGCTGCGAGCCATCGGCGAGGAGGTGGCGGCCGCCTACAGCCTGAGCGCGGTCGCGCTCGAGCACCGCACGGGCACAGTGCCGCTCGGCGAGCCGAGCGTGATCGTCGCGGCCGCCGCTCCCCATCGCAGCGAGGCGTTCAACGGCGCCCGCGCGCTGATCGACCGGGTCAAGGCCGAAGCGCCGATCTGGAAGGTCGAGGTCGACGCGGCGGGGGTGCGGACGCGCGTGGAGGGAACCCTGCCGCCGAGCTGACGGCACTCCGCGAGGCCGCCCGCTCCTCGCGCGACGAGCACTCGCGGGCCGCACGATCACCAATGCCGGGGATCAGACGCTTGGTCTGCGCCTGGTAGGCGCGGTACCTAGGGGTAGGTTCGAGGCGGGTCGGGCCACGAGTGTCATCTCGACCCCCCATACCGGGGCAGAGACGACACTCGTCGCGAGCCGCGCGGCTCGGACCCACTCCCTTCCTAGATGCAGTTGACGTTCGGAACGGCTACGCGTTCGCTGCCGCGCGGGCGTTGCTGGAGGGGAGCGCTCGACCCCCCATACCTGAGTTGAGGTGACATTCGTCGGGTAGGCCTGAGGCATGCCCAACACCGAACAGATCGCCCAAGCCGGCCTCGTGGGATGGCGGGCGACGCTCGCCGACCGCGTCGCGCGACCCGTCGCCAAGAAGGCCCCCGCGAGCGAGGACCAGGTGCGCGCCGTCGTCGGCGCGACCTTCTTCGTGCTCTCGGCGTACTACGTGGGGAGCACGATCGCGCGGATGGCGAAGGCCGCCCGCGATTAGCCGAACGTGAACGCGTAGCCCGCGAGCCCGGGCTGGAACCGCAGGTTGAGGCGGTGCTGCCCGGCGCGCGGTAGCGAGACGAGCTCGTAGAGCCGCTGGCGGCTGACGACGACCCGGCGCGTGAGGCGACCGTCGACGCGCACCTCGAGGGTGCGCGGGCGGTCGCCGCGCGAGCTCAGCACGAGGTAGACCTTGCGCGCCGCGAAGCGCACGTCGATCGTCGCGCCGCGCACCGCCTCGGCGGGCTCCTTGCCGATGGTCCAGGTGCCGCCAAGGGCGAACTGGTTGAGCTGTGGCGTGCGGGCCGGATAGCTGTGCGTGCCGGCGCGCGGCGCGGTCGTCCAGCCGCGCGCGCGCTCGACGCCGAGGTAGGTCTCGGGTGTCTGCGCCTCGACGGCGTCCTCGGAGCCGACGCTCGCATGCGCGCCGAGCTTCGCCGCGCCCGCCTCCGCGAGCAGCGAGCGGATCGCCGCCTCGGCCTTGTCGTACTCGCCCTCGCCGAAGTGGACGTAGCGCACGCGGCCCTTGGCGTCGACCAGGTACTTCGCCGGCCAGTACTGGTTGCCCCAGGCGTTCCAGGTCGCGTAGTCGTTGTCCTGGACGACGGGGTAGCGGAGCCGGCTGCGCGCGATCGCGGCGCGCACGTTGCCGCTGTCGTGCTCGAAGGTGAACTCGGGCGTGTGGACGCCGACGATGGTCAGGCCGTCGGCGCGGTAGCGCGCGTCCCACGCGCGCACGTGGGGCAGCGTCCGCAGGCAGTTGATGCACGTGTAGGTCCAGAAGTCGACCAGCACGACGCGCCCGCGCAGGCCCGCCAGCGTGAGCGGGCGACCGCCGGCGGTGTTGAACCAGCGGCCGTGGCCCGCGAAGTCGGGCGCCTGGCCGAGCACCTTGAGCTTCGAGCCGGTGCTCGCGTGGGCCGTGCCGGCGAAGCGCGTCCTGCCGCGCAGCTGGGCCAGCCGGTCCTCGATCGGCTTGGAGCGCTCGAGCGAGCCGGTCGGGTTGACGAGGAAGCCCGGGGCGTGCTCGGCGAGCGCGGTCTGGAAGCGCAGGTCGACCTGCGTGACGATCGCGAGCGCGGTGAGCACCATCACCACGCCGAGCGTGCGCTGGAGGGCCGGCGGGGGCACGCGGGCGAGCACGCGCCGGCCGCCGAGGCAGAACGCCAGCAGCACGACCGCGGTGCCGAGCGCGTAGGCGAGCGCGACCGCGAGCGAGCTGCCCGACGCGGCGCCGACCGAGATCACGGCCGCGAGCACCGGCCCCGCGCAGGGCGCGTAGACGAACCCGAGCGCCGCGCCGACCCCGATCCCCGACCAGAACCCGTCGCCGAGCGAGCGCGGGCCGAAGCGCGCGAGGCGCGACAGCGGCGCCTCGATGCGGTCGGCCAGCTTCGGCGCGAGCAGTGCGATCCCGAACACGAGCAGGGCGATGACGGCGAGCGAGCGCAGCGTCCCGTTGCCCAGACCGACCCCGTCGATGACGCTCGCAAACCCCGCGACGGTGATCGTGAACGTGGTGGCGAGCCCGAGCACCACGCCGAGCGGCCGCCGCCGCCCGCCGCTCGCGCCCGCGGACAGCAGCGCAGGGAGCACCGGGAGCACGCAAGGTGACAGCGCGGTGCCCGCGCCCGCCGCGATGGCGAACAGCACGAGCAAGGTCATGGAAGCGACAGTAGCGGGCGGGGCGGGCGCCGACACGCCGCCGGGCGCGTAGGCGCGCGGTCAGCGCAGCGCGACGAGGGCGGCGGCGAAGCGCCGTCGTGGGCGGGACCGAGCGCGGCGTCGTGGTGCGCGAGCGCCGCCAGCCCGGCGTCGAGCAGCTCCGGCGTCACGTGCGGCGCGTCGCTCCCGATCAGCAGCGCCGGCGTCCCGACCGCGGCGAACGCCGCCGCCATCCGCGCGCCCAGACCTCCGCCCGTCTGCGGCACGAGCTCGAAGCCCGCCGGCAGCCACGCGCCGGGCTCGCCGTCGAGCACGATCACCCGCCGGGCCGCGGCGCACGCCGCCGTGGGCGCGGCGCCGACGACGGCGCGGCCGGCGAGGGCGACGACGTCAGCGGCGTCCAGGCGGTGACCGGCGGCAGCGGTGCGGACGAGCTCGTCGGCGGCGCGGCCGACGAGTTGCTCGTGGGCCTCGGCGGCAACGACGTGCTCGACGGAGGCGCGGGAGCGGACTCGTTCCTCGCCGGCGCGGGCAACGAAGTCGTCCGTGCCCGCGACGGCCGGCGCGACGGGCTCATCAGCTGCGGGAGCGGCGGGGACACCGCCACGGTCGACGATCGCGATCCGCGCGCCTACGAGTGCGAGACGGTGACGAGGCAGGCCCAGGCGGACCTCTCCGTCACCGTCACGGACGCGCCCGACCCGGTCGGCGAGGGCGAGGCCGTGGAGTACCGCTTCACGGTCGCGAACGCCGGCCCGGACACGGCCACGGCCGTCACCGTCGCAACGACGCTCCCGGCGGACGCCACCGCCGAGGCGGTGAGCGGCTGCAGCGCCGGGGGCGCCGTCGTGACGTGCTCGCTCCCCGACGTGCCGGCGGGCGGCTCCGCCGGCGGCGCGCTCACGGTCCGTCACGGCTCGCCCGGCACGAAGACCGTGACCAGCATCGTCCACTCGCAGGTCCCGGACGGCAACGCGGCCAACGACAGCGCGACCGAGACGACGACGGTCGAGCCCAAGGCTCCGCCCACCGGCGCCGACCTCTCCGTCTCCGTGTCCGACAGCCCGGATCCGGTCGCTGTGCTCGAGAACGTCGCCTACACGGTGCAGGTGAGCAACGCGGGCCCGTTGGCGGCCGACGGCGTCTCGCTGGTCTTGGACATCGACGAGTCGTGGTCCGTGATCACCCGGCCCTCCGGCTGCACGCAGTCGCTGTTCCCGACCACCAAGGCGACGTGCAGCCTCGGCTCGCTCGCCGCGGGCGACAGCGTGGTCAAGGTGCTCGGCGTGAGCTGGAACGACGCCGGCGATCAGACCGTCAGGGCGACCGTGAGCGGCACCGGCCCCGCCGACCCCGACCCCACAAACAACGCCGAGACCGAGGCGACGACGGTCAACTAGCGGGCTGGACCACGGCCGCGCCCTCGATCGCCCCGGCGCGCAGGCGCTCGAGCGCGGTCTCGGTCTCCCCGAGGGCGAACGGCGTGACCGTCGTGCGGACCGGCACGCGCGGCGCCAGGGTGAGGAACGCCTCGGCGTCGGCGCGGGTCAGGTTCGCGACCGAGCGCAGGACCCGCTCCTGCCACAGGTCGCGGTAGGGGAAGGAGGGGATGTCGGACATGTGGATACCGGCGCAGACGACCGTTCCACCCGGCGCGACGGCCCGCAGTGCGGGAGGCACGAGCGCGCCGACGGGAGCGAAGATCAGGGCGGCGTCGAGCGGCTCCGGCCCGGGCGCCATCGCGTCGCCCGCCCACTCGGCGCCGAGCGAGCGCGCCAGCGCCTGCGCCGCGGAGTCCTCGGCGCGGGTGAAGGCGAACACGCGCCGGCCCTCGTGCACCGCCACCTGGCAGATGATGTGCGCGGCGGCCCCGAAGCCGTAGAGCCCCAGCCGCTCCGCGTCGCCCGCGAGCCGCAGCGCGCGGTACCCGATCAGCCCTCCGCACAGGAGCGGCGCGAGCGCCAGCGGATCGGCCTCGGTGGGGAGAGGGAAGCAGAAGCGCTCGTCCGCCACGGTCCACTCCGCGTAGCCGCCGTCGATGTCGCGGCCGGTGAACCGGGCGCGCACGCAGAGGTTCTCGCGGCCCGAGCGGCAGTACACGCACTCGCCGCAGGTCCAGCCGAGCCACGGCACTCCGAGCCGGCGCCCATCGTCGGCGATGCCGACGATCTGGTGCCCGAGGACGAGCGGCAGGTGACCGGGCTCGAGTTCGCCGTCGCGCAGATGCAGGTCGGTGCGGCAGACGCCGCAGGCCTCGACGCGGAGCCTCAGCTGCCCGGGGCCGGGCACCGGCTCGGGCACCTCGGCGAGGCGCAGCGGCCGCCTCGGCTCCTCGAGCAGCGCGGCCCGCATCAGGTGGTTGATTCCGCGGGATCAGCCACCTAAGTGAACATCGTCAGCACCCCGGCCAGCACGAACGCGCCCGCCCAAACCCAGTCAAGGTTGATCCACGCCTTCTTGAGCACCGAGACCCCGACGTGGTCGTAGACCATCAGCGCCACCACGGCCATGACCGCCAGCATCGCCGCGACGTGGAGCGTGATGCCGAGCATGCTGCCGGGGATCGAGAGCCCGCTGGCCTGCACCGCCGCGATCGCGTGGTCGGAGGAGGCGGCCGCGTCGCTCGCCGCGCCGGCGCCGATCAGCACCGGCGCGACCATCAGCCCCGCACCGTGGGCGCTCGACATCAGGAACGACCACCACGTCAGCTCGCGCCGGTTGACCGTCCCGCGGACCCAGCGGAAGTGCGCGCGCGGCTTGATGAACCGGAACAGCCCGAACGCGATCAGCGCGATGCCGGCGCCGAGGTGCAGCGCCGACGGGTCGGTGATCACCCCGAGCCCGAGCACGACCAGCGCCACGAGCATGATCGACGCCTCGTGGCCGATCGCGATCGCCGGCAGCGCCCGCAGCACCGCGCCGCGGTCGCGCTCCTGCATCCCGAGCGCGACCGCGAACAGCCAGCCCATGGCGGGATTCAGCCCGTGATACGCACCGAGCAGCCCGAGCAGGATCCAGGGCCAGGCGTCGTGGAACATCCAGCTAGTCCGGGAAGCAGTACGAGTCGCTGGACGCGTCGCCGCCGCCGAGGCGGACCTGGTGCGGGCGCTCGCCGCTGTACTCGACGAACACGTCGGGGTCCAGGGTCAGCGAGCCGTCGTCGCCGGCGTCGAGCTTGACCAGCCAGCCGTCGATCCCCTCGGGGTAGAACTGGGCGTCCCACGACGCGTAGAGCGAGTTCGTGAGGTAGACGCGCTTGCCGTCGCGCGAGAGCTCGACCATCTGCGGCCCGCCGTTGAGCGGGCCGGAGGCCGGGTGCGGCGCGCGCTCCACGATGCCGCCGAGGCGCACGGAGCCGGTCTCGCGCGGGTTGTGCGGGTCCGACACGTCGTAGCGCTTCAGCTCGCCCGTGCCCCAGCAGGAGACGACGAGCGACTTGTCGTCGACGGAGAGCGCGATGTCGGTCACGAGCGGCGGCACGGCGCCGAACGGCTGCAGCAGCGGCGGCAGCTGGTCGGCTTCGGCCGGCTCGGCCGGGATCGTGATCACCTTCTCGGCCTTGAACGTGCCGTCGCCATTGCGCTCCCAGAGCCAGATCGACGCCGACAGGTCCGCCGTCGAGGTGACCACGCCGACGAAGCCATAGGCCTTGCGCGGGTCGTGCGCCGGGCGCAGCTCGAGCACCATCTGATGCTCGGCGCCGAGGTCGATCTCCTGCACGTGGCGGCGCTTCTCGAGGTCCCAGATGTGCAGCTTGTGGCCGTACTGGTTGCTGAGCAGCAGCTCGCCGTTGAGCCCGTCCTCGACCATCTTCGGCGTGCCCCACTCGGAGGTGATGACCGTGCCCTGATTGAGGTGCCACCAGAAGTCGTAGGCCAGCTCCTGCGGGCCGCGGTCCTGCTCCCAGGCGCCCTTGACCGAGAAGTTGTCGTGGTCGAGCAGGAAGATCCCGCCCGGGCCGTCGCCCTCGGGGTTGCCGAGCGCGGAGACGTAGATCCCGTCGGGCCCGCAGTGGATCGTGTGCGGGCGCGAGTAGCCCGCCTTGCTCGCGATCTCCTCGGCCTCGATGACCTTGGTGAGCTTGGGCTGGTGCGGGTCGTCCTTGACGTCGACGACATGGATGCGCGACGAGCGCAGGCCCGGCACGAGCAGATAGCGGCGCTCGACGTGCGGATGCGCCGCCCACGGGCACAGGGCCGACGAGCACGCGTTCCACCCGAAGTGGTGCAGCTCGTCGCCGACGTTGGGCATGTCGAGGCGGCCGACGATCTGGCCGTAGGTGCTCGAGCCCTGCTCGAAGTCGAGGACGGTCAGCGCGTCGGGCGCGCTGTCGCCGTTCGTGCCCGTATTGAGCGTGACGACGTAGGCGTGGGTCTCCTCGGGCGCCGCGACGGCGTCCGACGGAGAGGCGTAGAAGCTTGGATCTGGGGTGAGGCGGGCCATGCCCCAAACCTGGCAAACCCGGTCGGCTTAGTCAACTTTCGATGTGCGAACCCGACCCGGAGCGGGCCTGGGCGTGACGTGCGGGCGTGCCGGCGCGGTCGTCGCGGGCCGGTCGCCGAGGTGGTCACGGCGCCGCTCGGGCCACGGGTCGGCGTCGGGGAGCGGAGGTCCGCCGTCCGGATCGCCGCCGCGGCCGGGACCACCGGGCCCGCCGCCGCCCTCGTCGTCCTCGTCGTCGCGCTGGCGGAAGAACCAGACCAGCCACACGACCAGCGCGCCGATGTCGAAGACGCGCAGCCCGACCATGAAGATCCACCCGGTCAGCGTCACTGCGAGCCGGATCCTACCCCTGTTTGGTAACCCGGAGCGTCTGAGTCGAGACCCCGACGCGCCCGCGCTCGTCGGAGAGCACGCTCGTACACAGGCCGGCGCCCGCGGGGCCGAGCCGCGTGACCGCGTCCATCGCCATCCACTCGCCCTCGGGCGGCCGCTCGAGGTGGATGCCGAGCTCGACGTTGATGAACACCCACTGCGTCCAGTCGAGCATGTGGCTGACGCCGCTGGCCGCGTCGGCCATCACCAGCAGGCGCTCGAGCGGCGAGGCCGGCTCGCCCGCGACGAGCGGCACCCGCAGCCGCGTCCACGTGGTCGCGGGGCCGGGCACGCCGAACTCGCCGTCCACGAAGCGCCAGTCCAGCGCCGCGTGGTAGGCGACCGGCTCGGTCCAGAACGACGGCAGCGAGCTCCTGCCGGTGTCCGGCGGGGGTGGGGGAGGGTCGGACGCGGCGATCCCGGCCGGCAGGTCGAGCTCCTCGCGGCGCAGGCGCCACGCGCTCAGGCGCATCAGCGCGTCGCCGCTGGCCGCGTCGGTCAGCGTCGCCTCGATCTGCTCGACGTTGCGCCCCGGGCGCAGCCTCCGCGTGCTGATGCGGTGGGGCGCGAGGGGGACCGGGCGCAGGATGTCGAAGCCGAGTCGGCCGGGTTGGCCGGGGGAGATGCCGGCGGCGCGCTCGACGGCGCGCGCCAGCAGGGCGGCGGGCGGGCCCGCGTGCTGGAAGCCGGGATCCCACGGCCCGCGGGTCAATCCGGTCGGGTGAAAGACGTCGCCGTCGGGCTCGTAGAGGCAGGCCGGGAGATCTGACATCCGTCAGCCCAGGATGACGAAGAGGGTAGTCGTACGCGCACCGGGGTACCGCGAGTCGTCGTGGCTATCGCCGTGACGCACTTCTCAGACCCCGGCTGCCCGTGGGCCTACTCCGCATCACCGGCCCACGCCGTGCTCCGTTGGCGCTACGGCGATCAGCTGACGTGGCGGCTCGTCGTCATCGGGCTCACCGAGCAGGCCGACCAGTACGTGCGCCGGGGCTACACGCCCGCCGGCTCGGCCCGCGGCTACCTGCGCTTCCGCAAGCGCGGCATGCCGTTCGCGACGCAGCCGCGGGCGCGCATCTCGGCGACCGGCCTGGCCTGCCGGGCCATCGTCGCAACCCGACTGCAGGCCCCGGAGTACGAGCTGGCGGTGTTTCGCGCGCTGCAGTTCGGCTGGTTCACCACCCCGCTGATCCTCGACGACCCGGACGATCTGGTCGAGGCGCTCGGGCGCATCGACGGCTTCGACGCCGCCGCGATCGTGGAGTCGGTCGGCGACCGGGCGGTCGAGGCGGCCTACCAGGCCGACCGGGCCGAGACGCGCACCGCCGAGGGCAAGCCCACGGAGGCGCAGGGCAAGGCCGCCCAGAGCGACGGGCCCGTGCGCTACACGGCGCCGTCGCTGATCTTCGAGGGCGGCGGCCGGACCCTCGAGGCCGGCGGCTTCCAGCCGGTCGAGGCCTACGACGTCCTGATCGCCAACCTCGACCCGAAGCTCGATCGCACCCAGCCGCCGGAGGACCCGCTCGAGATCTTCAAGGCGCTGCCCTACGGCCTCGTGACCCAGGAGGTCGCCGCGGTGATGGCGCCCAACAACACGGCGCCG
Organism: Solirubrobacterales bacterium; assembly: GCA_038327685.1. Classification (GTDB taxonomy): domain Bacteria; phylum Actinomycetota; class Thermoleophilia; order Solirubrobacterales; family Solirubrobacteraceae; genus DASQFQ01. The sequence goes on along the minus strand of JBBQLH010000003.1, from coordinate 53,287 downwards.
GACCCGGAGGCGGCCGAAGCCGCCCTGATCGACCTCGCCGCCCGGGGCCGCGTCATCCGCCAGGCGCTGGCAGACGGTGCGCTGTGGCAGCTGGGCCCGCACGCCCGGGAATGAAGCGATCCGGGTCGAACGGCGTCAGGTCAAGTGCAGGCCCTTCTCCGCACAGCGCCGCGGCGACCAGCTCCGCACTGATCGGGCCGAGGGCGATGCCCGCGCCCTCGTGGCCGGTGGCGACCCACAGCCCCGGCGCGACGCGTGAGGGGCCGAGGGCCGGCAGCCCGTCCGGCAGCCACGGGCGCAGCCCGGCCCACGCGTCCTCGACCTCCAGCCGCGCGACGCCCGGCATCAGCCGCGCGGCGTGCGCGAGCAGTGCCGCGCTGACAGCGGCGTCGACCGTCGTGTCGAAGCCGCGGCGCTCGCGGCTCGAGCCGACGAGCACGTCGCCGTCCCAGGTCGTCTCGAGCACGCTCGAGACCTGCAGTGCGGCGCCGGGGGCCGCGACGGCGGCGAGATAGCCGCCGTCGATGACCTTGTGGTGGATGGTCATGCCGTCCGCGCGGAGGCAGACGAGCTGGCCCTTGCGCGGCTCGACGGGCAGCTCGAGGCCCGCGCCGCGGGCGAGCTCGGCGCTCCACGTGCCCGCGGCGAGCACGACCGCGTCGGCCCGCAGGGTCGCGCCGGCGATCCTCACGCCCTCTCCGGGCAGGATCCGCTCCACGCGCGTCCCGGTGCGCACTCGCACGCCGGCCTCCTCGACCATCGCGCGGGTGATGCCGCGCGGGTCGCACTGCAGGTCGTCGGGGAAGTAGGACGCGCCGAGGAGGTCCACGGCGAGGCCGCGCTCGAGCGCGCGCGCCTGCTTCGGCTCGAGCAGCTCGCAGCGCACGCCCGCGGCCCGCAGGCGGTCGAGACGCGCGGGCTCGGCGGCGAGGGCGGCGGCCTCGCGATGCACCACGAGCGCGCCCGTGCGGCGGATGCGGGCGCGCTCGCCGTAGCGGTGCCCGATGTCGTCGAAGGCGGCGAGGCCGAGCACCGCGAGCTCGAGCTCCGGGCCCGCGTCCTTGTCCGAGCACAGCACGTTGCCCTCGCCGAGGCCGGTGGTGCCGCCCGCGACGTCGCCGGCATCGAGCAGGTCGACCTCGACGCCGCGCACCGCGAGCGCACGTGCCGTCGCGGCCCCGACGATCCCGGCGCCGATGACGACCACTCTCATCGCTACAGCGAGAACCCGGCCGGGAACGGGTCGGTCGGGTCGAGCAGGTACTGACCCATCCCGGTGATCCACGCACGGCCGGTGATCTCGGGCACGACGGCGGGCCGGCCGCCGACCTCGGTCTCTGCCACGAGCCGGCCCGTGAAGCGCGTGCCGATCACCGACTCGTGCACGAACGGCTGGTCCAGCGCGAGCTGGCCGCGAGCGTGGAGCTGGGCCATGCGGGCGCTGGTCCCGGTCCCGCACGGCGAGCGGTCCAGCCAGCCGGGATGGATCGCGACCGCGGCGCGTGCGTCGGCCCCGTCGCGGCCCGGGGCGGTGAAGATGACATGGCGCACGCCTGCGATCCGCTCGTCCTCCGGGTGGACGGGGCGGTCGCCGGCCTCGATCGCCGCCATCACGCGCGCCCCCGCCTCGATCAGCTCGGGCGCGCGCTCCGGATCGACCTCGACGCCCGCCGCGGCGGCGTCGGCGATCGCGTAGAAGTTGCCGCCGAAGGCGAGGTCGTAGACGAGCGGCCCGTCGTCGAGCTCGGCGATCGCGTCGCGGCGCTCGAGGAAGGCGGGGACGTTACGCAGCGTCACCGCGCGCGCCGCGCCGTCCTCGACCGCCACGCGGACCTCGACGAGGCCGGCCGGGGTGTCGAGCCGGATCAGCGTCTCGGGCTCGGTCACCGCGACCATCCCGGTCTCGACCAGCACGGTCGCGACCCCGATGGTCCCGTGCCCGCACATCGGCAGGCAGCCCGAGACCTCGATGAAGAGCACGCCCCAGTCGGCGTCGGGCCGCGTCGGCGGCTGCAGGATCGCCCCCGACATCGCGGCGTGCCCGCGCGGCTCGCGCATCAGCAGCCGCCGCAGGTCGTCGAGCTCGGCCTCGAAGTGCAGCTTGCGCTCGAGCATGCTGGCGCCCGGGAGCGGGCCGACCCCGCCCGTGATGACCCGGGTCGGCATGCCCTCCGTGTGCGAGTCGACGGCGGCGAAGACGCGCGCTGCCCTCAAGCGGGCACCGGCTGCCCGCGGAGTGCGCCGAGCGCCGCGTCGAGCACTGCGCGCTCCTCTGCGGTCAGCTCGAGCCGCGGCGGCCGGCACGGGCCGCCGGCGCGACCGACCGCGTCCTGGGCGCCCTTGAAGTACTGCACGAGCTTCGGGGTCATGTCGAGCCGTGCGAGCGGCAGCAGCCGCGCGTAGAGCTCGCGCGCGGCATCGAGCTCACCGACCTGGACGTGGCGGTGCAGCGCCACGCACTCCTCCGGCGCGACGTTCGCGACGCCCGAGATCCAGCCGGTCGAGCCGGCCGCGAAGCCCTCGAGCGCCCAGTCGTCGCCGCCCACGAGCACCTCGAGGCCGTCGCCCGCGCCCGCGAGCAGCTCCGCGAGCCGCCGCGCGTCGCCCGAGCACTCCTTGATCGCCACGACGGCGTCGACCTCGCGCACGAGGCGCAGCAGGAACGAGGGCAGCATGTCCGTGCCGCCGCTCGCGACGGGGTTGTTGTAGGCCATCACCGGCAGGTCGGTGGTCGCCGCGACCTCGCCGTAGTACGCGATCAGCTCCCGCTCGTCGCCGCCATAGAGCAGCGGCGGCAGCAGCATCAGCGCGCCGGCGCCCGCGTCGGCCGCGGCGCGCGCGTAGGTCGCGGCGGCGTCGGCGGTCTGCGCGGAGACGCCCGCGGTCACCGTCGCGCGGCCGCCCGCGGCGTCGACCAGCGCCTCGATCGCCGAGCGGCGCTCGTCCGCGCTCAGGCTCCCGGCCTCGCCCATGGTGCCGTTGCCGACGAGGCCCGTCATCCCCGCGTCGAGCAGCGAGCGGGCGTTGCGTCGGAGGGCGTCGAGGTCGACGCGGCCACTCGCGTCGAAGGGCGTGGTGACGGCGGGGATGACTCCGGGAAATCGCATGATCGGAGTATCGCGCGCTTGAATGTCTGCGCGTGGCCCTTGTCCTCGTAACCGGCGCCAACCGCGGGATCGGCCTCGAGGTCGCCCGGCAGCTCGGGCGCGACGGCATGAGCGTGCTGCTCGGCTCGCGCGACCGGGCGCGCGGCGAGGCCGCGGCGGCGGGGCTGAGGGGGGAGGGCCTTGACATAACGCCGCTGGAGCTCGATGTCGCGGACCCGGCCGGCGCGGACGCGGTCGCTCCCGCGATCGAGGCCGCGGGCGGCCGCCTCGACGTGCTCGTCAACAACGCGGGCGTCTACCCGGGCGGCCGCGCCTCGCGGATCGACTTCGACGTCGTAGAGGAGACGTGGCAGGCCAACGCGGCCGGGGCGTGGCGCGTCGCGGTCGCGGCGATCCCGTTCATGGCGCCGGGGGCGCGGATCGTCAACGTGTCCTCGGGGGCGGGCTCGCTGACCACGATGGACGCCTCGATGCCCGCCTACAACGTCTCCAAGGCGGCGCTCAACGCGATCACGCGCGTGCTCGCCGACGACCTGCGCTCGACGGGCATCCTCGTCAACTCGGTCTGCCCGGGCTGGGTGCGCACCGACATGGGCGGCGCGGGAGCGTCGCGCTCGCTGGAGGAGGGGGCGGCGAGCGTGCTGTGGGCGGCGCGGCTCGGGCCCGACGGGCCGACGGGCGGGTTCTTCCGCGACGGCCGGCCGGTGGCATGGTGACGGTGATGGACGACCCCTACGCGATCCTCGGCGTCGGCCCGGACGCGGCCCCGGCGCAGCTCACCGCGGCCTACCGCGAGCAGGCCAAGCGCTGGCACCCGGACCGCAACGGGGGCGCGGAGTCCGAGCGGCGGATGGCCCAGGTCAACGCCGCCTACGACCTGCTGCGCGCCGGCTGGAGTCCGGTGTCCGGGCCGCGCGCTCGGGAGCGCGCGACCGCACCGGCGCCGGTGCGCGGCCGCGGGTCATGGCTCGCGCCGGCCGTCCGGCGGGCGCTGGGCCGCGAGCTGCTCGAGGCGCTCGAGGAGGGTGAGGCCGTCCACTACGTCACGCCGACCGCCACGTGGGCGAGCGCGCGGGCGCTGCTCGTGGTCACCGACCGCCGCCTGCTGTGGCTGCTCGACGACGTGGTGAACCGCCGCGTGGACTTCGTGCGCTTCGCGCGGATCGCGAGCGTCGACCACCACCTGCGGCGCCCGCGCCGCCGCGTCGCGATCCTCCGCGTGGAGACGACCGACGGCCGCCGGCTGACGTTCTCCGAGCTGCGCCCGCAGACCGCCGAGGCGATCGTCCGCCGGGTCGCGCAGGCGTGCGCAGCGTGAGCTCGGACCGCTTCGATCGCCGCGGCCTCGGGGTGCTCGCGACGGGGCACCTGTGGGCCGACTTCCTGCAGGGCGCGATCCCGGCGCTCCTGCCGTTCCTGATCGCCGAGCGCGGCTACTCCTACGGCGCCGCGGGCGCGCTGCTGCTGGCCTCGAGCCTCGGCTCCTCGATCATCCAGCCGCTGTTCGGGCTGGCGTCGGACCGGCTCGCGCTGCCGTGGCTGATGCCCGCCGGGCTCGCGCTCGGCGGCGCGGGGCTCGCGGTGGTCGGGCTGACGGAGAGCTACGCGGCGACGGCCGCGGCGGTGATGGTGAGCGGCCTCGGCGTCGCGGCGTTCCACCCGGAGGCCGCGCGCTGGGCCAACTACGCGAGCCGTGCGCAGCGCGGGCGCGGCATGAGCATGTTCTCGCTCGGCGGCAACGCCGGCTTCGCGCTCGGGCCGCTGCTCGTGACGCCTGCGGTGCTGGCCTTCGGGTTGCCGGGGACGCTGCTGGCGGCGATCCCGCTCTGGCTCGCCGCCGGCCTCCTGCTCGCCGAGCTCGGCCGGCTGCGTGAGCACGCGCCGGCGGCTGCGCCACGGATGGAGAACGGGCTCGCTGTGGATCCGAGAAGCGACGCATGGGGGCCGTTCGCGCGCCTCGCGTCGATTGTCGGGCTGCGCTCGGCGGTGTTCTTCGGGCTCCAGGCGTTCGTGCCGATCTACTTCGCGGTCCAGCTCGGCACGAGCAAGGCGCTCGGCAACGGCGCCCTGAGCGTGATGCTGGTCGCGGGCGCGGTGGGGACGTACGTCGGCGGCCGGCTCATGGACCGCCTGGGGCACCGAGTGATCCTGGTCGCGTCGATGGGCGCCCTGTCACCGCTGCTCGTCGCGTTCCTGCTCGTGGGTCGCTGGCCTGCGACGGTGCTCCTGCTCGCGATCGGGTTCTTCACGATCTCCAATTTCAGCGTCACGATCGTCATGGGTCAGGAGTACCTGCCGAATCGCCTCGGCCTCGCCTCGGGCGTCACGATGGGCGCCGCGATCGGCGCCGGCGGCCTCGCGGCGGCGGCCCTCGGCGCGCTCGCGGACCACACGAGCCTCACGACGACGTTGTGGACGATCGCCCTGATCCCGCTGCCCGCATTGCTGATCGCGCTGACGCTGCCGCCGACCGAGACCGACCGCCGCCTGGCGGGACCAGACGCACAAAAGCCCCGCAGAGCGGAGCCTTCATGCCCGGTCATGGATCACCACTGAACTCCGACGTCCCAGGACTGAATTGTGTCTTGCCTGGGCGGCATGACACTCCCAGCCACCTGGACAGGCCGCCGGCCACGAGGGCCGGCGCGTTGCCACGGCTGGAGCCATACAGCGCTCCGCGGCCGAGTGGGCGATCCGCCGAACCACACAGGGTAGCGGTGGGACTAGAAATCGAGCTTGTGTGTCGGATGCTCGCGCCAGGCGGCGCGGGAGCGGTCGTACATCCGCGTGGTGTCGCTCGAGGCGTGGCGCGCGGCGTCCTGGACGGCGGCGAGCGGCACGCCGCGGTCCAGCAGCAGCGTGACGAAGGTGTGGCGCAGGCGATGCGGGTTCACGCCGTCGACCTGGTCGTCGCCGTCGCCGACCAGACCGGCCGCCTGCGCGAGCTCGCCGAGCCGCCGGTAGACCGCCTGGCGGTTGTAGGGAACGCGCGGGGCGGCCGCGCCGGCACGCAGGCGACGGCCGTCCTGGCGGCGGAAGATCGGGCCCTGAGAGCGCGCGCCGATGGTCTTGAGGACCGCGCGCTCGGTGCGGTCGTTGAGGGCGACGTCGACGTCCTTGCCGCCCTTGCCGCGCACGACGAGCGAGTGACCGCCGCCCGGCTCGCGGTGCAGGTTCTCGATGTCGGCCGCGCAGAGCTCCGACACGCGCAGCCCGTTGAGCAGCAGCAGACACACCATCGCCTCGGTCTCGGGGCCACGTTCGGTGGCGACCGCCAGCAGCCGGCGGACCTGGTCGTCGGTGATGGCGCGGCCGCGTGGCTCGCGCCGCAGCTTCGGGCCCTTGACGCCTGCCGCGGGCGAGCCGGGGATGACCCGGCGTTCTGACAGATAGTTGTAAAATGCGCGCACCGCCGAGAGCTTGCGCGCGATGGTCGCCGGCGCGTACCGCGCGCGGCCGTTCGCGGCGGGCTGGCCGTCGGGCCCGATCAGTTCGGCCAGCCAGTTGCGGTAGCGGTCGACGTCCGGGCGGCTGACCTCGCGCGGGTGCTTGCCGCGGCCGGCCAGCCAGGTCAGGAAGATCGTGAGATCGCCGGCGTAGCTCGAGCGCGTCAGCGGCGAGAGCTGCGAGGCGAGGAAGTCGTCGAGCAACTCGGCGAACTCGTCATCCGGGGCGAGGGAGATGGGGTGCGCGGCCACGAGCACCGCATTCCGCGGCGGGACGGGGACTCCTGCCGCACAATCTCCAGAACCGTCATTCTGGCCAGTAGGGATCGCTACTCTCCGGCGTATGTCGCTGACGATGGGCACCGGCCCGTTCGGCCATGTGCCGGCGGGTAGCTTCAACTTCGAGACGCCCGACAAGGGCGCGATCCTGCTGGACGTGATCCCGCGTCGCGTGCGCGGCCTCAAGGACGGCGAGACCGTCGTCGACTCGAAGCACGTGCACATGCTGCACGAGTCCCGGATCCTCCCGGTCTGGTACTTCCCGCAGGAGGACGTGCACATGGACCTGCTGCGGGAGACGGAGCACACGACGCACTGCCCCTGGAAGGGCGACACCCGCTACTACGCGCTCGGCGACGTCGAGAGGGCGGCCTGGACCTACCCCGAGCCGATCGCCGGCATGGAGCGGCTGCAGGGCCTTGTCGCCTTTCATTTCGGCGCGCTCGACGAATGGCTCGAGGAGGACGAGCCGGTCATCGGCCACCCGCGCGATCCGTTCCACCGCCTCGACGTCAACCGCAGCTCGCGCCACGTGAAGGTCACGCTCGACGACGTGACGCTGGCGGAGTCCGATCGGCCGCTCGCGCTGTTCGAGACCGGGCTGCCGACGCGCTGGTACCTCCCGCGCGAGGACGTGAACATGGACCTGCTGCAGGCGAGCGAGACGCGCACCACCTGCGCCTACAAGGGCCACGCCTCGACCTTCTCCTCGGGCGAGCACGACGACATCGCCTGGACCTACGCCGAGCCCGCGCGCGAGGTCGAGCCGATCCGCGACCGGATCGCGTTCTACAACGAGTTCGTGGACATCGAGCTCGACGGCGAGCTCCAGGAGCGGCCCGTCAGCCCGTTCTCGCGGGGTCGCTGAAGTCGTACGCGCACCGAGGCGAGGTCGCGAGGTCGAGCCGGCGCACCTCCACCGCGCCGCCGATCCTCCCTGCCGCCGCTTCGCCGCGCGTTATGTCACGCACTGCGAGGACCACGTCGGCCCCACGCTCGGCGAGCATGCGCGCGGCCTGGAAGCCGATCCCGCTGTTGACGCCCGTCACGACGACGCTGCGGCCGTCCTGGTCGGGCACGTCCCGCGCGGTCCAGGCGCTCATTCGCCCGCCGACCACCCGAGCCGCTCGCGCGTCGCGCGCGACATCGCACTGACGACGAGGTCGTAGGAGTCCTCGAGCATGTCGATGATCATCGGGTCCGGGAGCGAGCCGTCGCACAGGACGGTGTTCCAGTGGCGCTTGTTGAGGTGGTAGCCCGGGCGCACGGCCGCGTGGTCGCGCCGCAGCGCCTCCGCCAGCTCGGGCTCGCACTTGAGCGAGATCTCGAGCGGCTCGGCGTCGAGCCGGCTGAGCACGAACAGCTTCCCCTCGACCTTGAACACCGTGGTGACCGGGCCGAACGGCATCTCCTCGGTGACTCCGGGCCGGGCCAGGCACCACGCCCGGAGCGTGGCGGCGTCGACCATCCGGCTTAGTCGAGCACGCGACCGACGAGCGCGCTGCTCACACGCCGCTTGGAGTCGATCCGGAAGTCGGTGACGATCCGGCCCGGCCGGAACGCTCCCAGGTGGCACGACCCAATGCGACCATGCGAGCGAATGCAGTGCTCGCCGGGCAGGCTCGCGCGCAGTGTCCGCAGCTGCGTGCCCTTGCCGACGCCCTCGGCCGTCCGCTCCTGGCCCTTCGAGGTCGAGATCGCCGTCAGCGCCTGGCAGCTGCCGGTGAAATGGAACGTCAACCGCAGCCCACGGCCGCGGTAGACCATGGTGATCACGGGACCGGCGAAGTCGTCGCTCCGGTCGGTGCGGTCTGGCTGCCCCAGCTTGGACCGCACCTTGGCGGCGCAGTCGTCCACCCTCACGCCGGCCATCCCCCTGCCGGGCACGATCGTCGCGCTCGCCGGCGCCGCGGAGAGCGCCAGCAGGGCAACGGCGATCAGCACGGCGCGCGTCATGGCGGCGAGGTTAGCGCCGCTCGAGCCAGGCGTCGAGCAGCGTGCGCGCGATCGCGATCGGCGGCGGCAGGCGCATCTCGCCGCCGCCCGCGGCGGCCTCCTCGAGCTCCGCGCGCGAGAACCAGCGCGCCTCTTCGAGCTCCCCGTCGCTCGCCACCGCCGCGCCGCTCACGTACGCGGCCGTGAACCCCAGCATCAGCGAGCTCGGGAACGGCCACGGCTGCGAGGAGTCATAACGCGCGCCGGTCACCTCCACGCCCGCCTCCTCGAGCACCTCGCGGGCGACCGCGTCCTCGAGGCTCTCGCCCGGCTCGACGAACCCCGCCAGCGCGGAGTAGCGGCCGGGCGGCCAGCTCGGCTGGCGGCCGAGCAGCACGCGGTCGCGCTCCTCGTCGACGACGAGCATGATCACGACCGGATCGGTGCGCGGGTGATGCTCGGCGCCGCACGCCGGGCAGCGGCGCAACAGGCCCGCCTCCTCGATCCGGCTCGGCGTCCCGCACACGCTGCAGAAGCCGTGGCGGCGATGCCAGTTGAGCAATGCGGCCGCGTAGGCGATCAGGCCGCCGTCGTCCTGGGCGAGCCGCGGCGCGATGTCGCGGACCGACACGAGCTCGGCGGGCGCGAGCGCCGCGGCGTCGAGCGGCTCGGCATCGACGGCGAACAGCGCCCGCTCGTCCTGGACGCCGAGCAGCAGCGGCTCGGCCCCGCGTACAAGCAGCCCCGGCAGCTCGACCAGCGCGAGCCGCTCGCCGTCCACGAGCACCGCCGTCTCGGCGAGGACCACGGCGCGGCTGGTCGGATCGTCGAGCCGCTCGGCCACCCAGGCCGCGTCCCGGCGCCGCATGGTCTCGCGGTCCAGGCGTGCGCCCTCGAAGGTGTTGGGCGTAGCCACGACGCCTGACGGTACCCTGCCGCGATGCCTCGCTGGGCCCCCGAGCCGCCCGTCCCGCTGCCGAGCGGCTGCGTCGTGCACGTGCCCGGCCGCGGCGAGATGTTCCTGCGCGACAGCGGCGGCGACGGTCCCCCCGTGCTGCTGTTGCACGGCTGGATGTTCTCCGCCGACCTCAACTGGTACTGCGCGTACGAGCCGCTGGCCGACGCGGGCTACCGCGTGCTGGCCGTGGACCACCGCGGCCACGGCCGCGGGCTGCGCTCGCCGGAGCCGTTCTCGCTGCGCGACTGCGCCGCCGACGTCGCGGGGCTGATCGCGCAGCTCCAGATCCCGCCCGTGCTGGCAGTCGGCTACTCGATGGGCGGGCCGATCGCCTCGCTGCTCGCCCGCGACCATCCGGAGTGGGTGACCGGCGTCGTGCTCGGCGCCACCGCGATGGACTGGAGCGGCCGGCGGATGCGCACGTTCTGGCGCACGATGGCGGCCCTGCGGCTCGCGATGGGCCTCGCGCCCGAGTCGTTCTGGCAGCGCGGCCTGCGTGCCGGCGGCCTTCCGGAGTCGCAGATCACGACCTGGACGGCGGCGGAGCTCAGCCGTGGCAACTCGGTTGACATCGCCGAGGCGGGCCGCGAGCTCGGCCGCTACAACTCGCGCGCGTGGATCGCCGGTCTCGACGCGCCCGGCGCGGTGATCGTGACGATCGAGGACACCGCCGTCCCGCCGGCCAAGCAGCGCGCGCTCGCAGCGGCGATGAGCGCGCCGGTGTTCGAGGTCCGCGGCGACCACACCTCCGTGATCACGCGCGCCGACGAGTTCAACGCGCAGTTGCGCAGGGCGCTCGACGCCGTGCGCGACCCGCGCGCCGCAACCACGACCTGATGCCCGGAGAGGGCCTGGTCCGCGGCGACGACGGCGTCGTGCGTTGCGCGTGGGGCGACTCGGCGCCCGAGTACCGCCCCTACCACGACACGGAATGGGGCCGGCCCGTGACCGACGACCGGCGCCTGTTCGAGAAGCTGTGCCTCGAGGGCTTCCAGTCCGGGCTCTCGTGGCTGACGATCCTGCGCAAGCGCGAGGCGTTCCGCAGCGCCTTCGCCGGCTTCGACTTCGAGCAGGTCGCCCGCTTCGGCGCCGCCGACGTCGAGCGCCTGCTGGGCGATGCCGCGATCATCCGCCATCGCGGCAAGATCGAGGCGACGATCAACAACGCGCAGCGCGCCATCGAGCTCGTCGAGGCGGAGGGCTCGATCGCGGCCTTCGTCTGGTGCTACGAGCCCGGCGCCGCGAGGGACCCGAGCCGCCCGAGCGAGACGGCGGAGTCGCGCGCGCTGGCCAAGGAGCTCAAGCGCCGAGGCTGGCGCTTCGTCGGCCCGACGACGGTCTACGCGTTCATGCAGGCGATGGGGCTGGTCAACGACCACATCGAGGGCTGCGACGCGCGCGAGCCCACCGAGCGGGAGCGCGCTGGATGACTGATTCCACGACCCCGCGGAGCTGTCGAACGTCAACCGCGGCTGGGTAGGAGCGGGAGCGAGCCGCCGCGAGGCGACGAATGTCGTCTCGACCACCCAGGAGGGGGCAGAGACGACACTCGTCGCCACCCCGGCCGCGCCGCACCCACTCCTGCCCAGCCGCCGTTGGCGTTCGCTGGGCATCCACGATCCACGTTCGCGCCCTGCGCGGGCCGTGGGATCAATCATCTAATCGATGACGATCCCGACGCGGACGCTTGGCCCGCAGCGCCGTGCGCGTCGTGCCCTTGCCGACGCCCTCCTTCCTGCGCTCCTCGGCGCCTCGCGTGCGGATCGAGCTCAGGACCAGGCACCGGCCCGGGCCGGTCCGGAACTCGAGCTTGAGCGCCTCCGCGTTGTAGTAGTAGCTCGACTTGATGCCGGCGAAGTCGTGCGTGCCGAACGTCCGGTCGGGGAAGCCGAGGATCTGGATCACCCGCTCCTGGCACTGGCCGAGCCGGACGCCGGCCATGCCCTTGCCGGGCACGATCGTCGCGCTCGCGGGCGCGGCGCAGAGGAGCAGGAGGAACAGGCTGAGGACGAGCGCCCTGATTGGCATAGGCGACGCAGACTAGGCCGAGTTCACGACGAGCAGCTCGGCACCCTCGACCCCGGCCTTGTTGACCGCCGGATTGGCGGGCGCCGCGCTCGTGCGCGCGGCCGGCAGCGGGACGAGCAGCTCGAGCTCGCCGCCCTCCATCCACGCGGCCTCCTCCTCCGGGCCGGAGAGCACCACCGGCATGCGGTCGTGGACCGGCGCGCAGACCTCGTTGGCGGTCGTGGTGAGGATCGTGGCCGACGGGACCCACTCGCCGTCGATCTTCGCGACGTCGCACAGCCCGGCGAACGCGAACAGCGCGCCGCCGTCCACGCGGTAGTGGAACGGCACGCGCGGCTCGCTCTTCTTCTCCGAGCGCAGCCACTCGTACCACCCGTCGGCGACCACCAGGCAGCGGCGCTCGGGGCGGCCCAGCAGGCGCGAGAAGACCCTCTTGCTCGCGACCGTCTCCGAGCGGGCGTTGATCAGCAGGGGTCCCGCCCCCACCGCCTTGGACCACGACGGCACGAGGCCCCAGCGCACGGCACGCGGGCCCTTGTGGGTGACGACGAGGATGTCCTCGGTCGGACAGACGTTGAAACGGCCGAGCGTGGCCGGCTCGATCGCGACCTCGCCGAGCCGGAAGCGCTCGTCGACGAGTTGCGGCCCGACCTGGGTGAGGGTGTAGCGCCCGCACATGACGGGCTTGATGCTAGGACGGCGGCAGGCGGGCCGCCGCGGGCGGGATCGGGTCGAGCGGCTGGAGGCGGCCGTTGCCCATCGAGAAGCGCACCTTGACCGTGCCGTCGCTCGGGCAGCACGGCTTGTCGCCGGCGGCGAAGCGCGTGTACGCAAGCGTGATCTTGCTGTTGTCCTGGCTCGCGACCTTGAGCCGCGCGCTCGGTGAGGACGAGTCCGTGCCGATGTACTGCTCGCGCACGAAGAAGAACGCGCGGCGGCCGCGAACGCCCATCGAGGCCTTCGGCCGGCCGATCAGGACGCGCAGGCTCTGGCGCGGCTTGTAGGTCGAGATCGCGACCGGCTCGAAGCCCTGGGTGCGCATCTGCGCGACGGCCGCGTCGCGCGAGGCGCGCTGAGCGTGGGTCAGCCGGGGCCGGTGGGGGCGCGACCCCTTCCGCCCCGCAGGAGTCTTCTTCGGCTTCGGTGTCGGCGCGAAGGTCTCCTGCTCCGACTTGCCGCCGTTGTCGCGGGTCAGCGTGAGCACCACGGCCACTCCGACGCCGAGCAGCGCGAGCGTGGCTACGAGCCCGAGAGCGCGGACGATGGCGCCGCTCACGCGCCCGCGGGGCTGCGGGCGCGGCCGCGGAGACACCGAGCCGGACGGTCGCCGCGGCGGCCGGCGGCGGGTCTCGCCGTCCGCCTCCTCCTCGCGCTCCTTCGCCACGTCCGTCATCGCTCGGCGGATGCTCGCCGAGCGACCGGTCGGCGTCAACTCCTAGAAGAACGTCTCGTACAGAAGGAAGGCGTTGAGCCCGATGATCAGCGCGGCGACGACGCCGGCCAGCGCCGTGGTCGCTGGGCGGTTGACGAGCGCCCCCATGAGGTCGTGGCGGCGCGTGAGCAGGATCATCGGCACGAGCGCGAACGGGATGCCGAACGACAGCACGACCTGGGAGGCCACGAGCGTCGAAGTCGCATCGAGCCCCATCGCGAGCACGACGAGCGCCGGGATCATCGTGATCGCGCGGCGCAGGAACAGGGGGATCCGGAAGTTGATGAACCCCTGCATCACGACCTGGCCCGCGTACGTGCCGACGCTCGAGCTCGAGAGGCCCGACGCCAGGAGGGCGACGGCGAAGGCGAGCGCGGCCCCGCCGCCGAGCAGCGTGTTGAGGCCGGCGTGGGCGCCCTCGATCGTGTGGATGCCCGTCTTGCCCGCCGTGTGGAACAGCTCCGCGGCGACCACGAGCATCGTCAGGTTGATGATGCCCGCGACCCCCATGGCGATCATCACGTCGACGCGCTGGAAGCGCATGAGCTCGCGCCGCTCGTCGTCGTCCTCGGGCTTGATGCGGTTCTGGGTGAGCGCGGAGTGCAGATAGACGACGTGCGGCATGACCGTCGCGCCGAGGATGCCGACGGCGATCAGGATCGAGTCCGTGCCCTGGAAGCCGGGGACGAGGCCGCCCGCGAAGGCGCCCGCGTCGACGCTGACGTTCGACAGGTCGTAGGCGAAGCCGAGCAGCACGATCCCGAGCAGCGCGGCGATCGCGAGCTCGAACCGGCGGTAGCCGCGCGTCTGCAGCGCGAGGATGCCGAACGCCACCGCGGCGGTCATCAGGCCGGCGGTGAAGGGCGGGACGCCGAACAGGAGGTTGAGCGCGATCGCCGCCCCGACGAACTCTGCGAGGTCGGTCGCGATCGCGATGATCTCCGCCTGCACCCACAGGCCCCACGTGACGGGGCGCGGCAGCGCCTCGCGGCACAGCTCGGGCAGGCTGCGGCCGGTGGCGACGCCGACCTTGGCCGACAGGTACTGCACCAGCATCGCCATCAGGTTCGCCGCGATGATCACCCAGACGAGCAGGAAGCCGTACTTCGCGCCGCCGGCGATGTTGGTGGCGAAGTTGCCGGGATCGATGTAGGCGACCGCGGCGACGAAGGCCGGGCCGAGCATGCCGAGGCGGCCGCGGATCCGGCCGCGGGCGCGGATGGCCCGCAGCGCGCTGACGTGCGGCACCGGCGGTCCCAGCACGGGCTCGCGGAGCGCGACGGCGTGGTCGGGAGGCGGCGCGCTCATGCCTCGATCTCCACCCGCATGGCGTCCGCGAGCTGGCCGCCGAGCACGTGGACGGCGTCGCCGAACGAGGCGAACAGCGGGCCCCCGAAGGGCTGCTTCTCGAGCACCTCGAAGCGCTCCCCCGGCGCGATCCCGCGCTCGGCCAGGTAGCGCAGCATCGCCGGGTCGGAGTCCGAGATGCGGGCGAACGTGCCGGTCGCGCCGGGCTCCAGCGAGGACATCGCGACGGACGGCGTCTCCTCGATCACGAGGTCGCGCGTCGGGATCGGGTCGCCGTGCGGGTCGCGCGTGGGGTTGCCGAGCTTGGCGGCGATCAGGTCCTCGAGCTCCTCGGAGAGGACGTGCTCGAGCACCTCGGCCTCGGCGTGCACGCGGTCCCACGGGAGCCCGAGGCTCTCGGCGAGGTAGAGCTCCAGCAGCCGGTGGTGGCGGATGACCTCGAGCGCCACCTCGGCCCCGCGCTCGGTCAGCCGCACGCCCTTGTAGGGCTCGTGCGAGACCAGCTCGAGCTCGCAGAGCTTGCGGACCATCCCCGACGCGGACGCGGCCGTGACGCCCAGGCGTCCCGCGATCGCGGTCATGGTGACGGTCTCCGCGCCACGGGACTCGAGCGCATAGATCGCCTTCGCGTAGTCCTCGACGGCGGAGGAGATGGCAGTGTCACGAACCGGCACGACCCTGATTATGGCACGCCTAAACCCTAAGTTGCAAGCCTCGTCAAAAGTGGCGCAGCCGCAGCACAGAGGGCGACGCAGGCGCCGGCCGCGAGATCGGCGTAGTAGGACAGCGCGAGCCCGCCGATCCCGGCGGCCATCGCGAGCCCCGCCGCGAGCGCGAGCGCGGCCGGCAGCCGGCGCGTGATCCGCAGCGCCGCGGCGGCGGGCGCGATGACGAGCGCGACGAGCAACAGGCTGCCGAGCCCTGGCGCCGCGGCGACCGTGCCGACGCCCAGCAGCGCGAGCAGTACCGCCTCCCACCGCACCGGGTACGCCCCGAGCGAGCGCGCGGCGATGCGGTCGAAGGCCGCGAGCGCGAGCGGCCGGTGGGCCGCGGCGAGCGCCGCGGCGACGGCGAGCGCGAGGCCCGCCGCCGCGGCGAGGTCGGCGCCCGAGATCCCGAGCAGGTCGCCGAACAGCAGCTCCTCCAGCCGCGGCGGCGCGTCGGGCGCGAGCGCGAGCATCGCGCCGAGCCCGAACAGCGCAGAGACCGCGGCGGCGACGCCGATGTCGCCGCCGATCCGCTCGTCGCGGCCGGCGAGCGCGATCGCGCCGGCGGCCACGAGCGCACCGCCCGCGGCGCCGAGCACGAGCGGGATCCCGGCGAGCGCCGCGAGCACGAGCCCGGGCAGCAGCCCGTGGCTGAGCGACTCGGCCGCGTAGGCCTGGCGATGCAGCAGCACCCAGACGCCCAGCGGGCCGAGCGCGAGCGCGAGGATCACGACCTCGACGAGCGCGCGGCGAGTGATCGGGTCGCCGAGCATCAGTGCTCGTGCGTGTGGTGCTCGACCGACACCGCGGTCGAGCCGTCGCCGAGGACGACGAGCTCGCCGCCGTAGGTCGCCTGCAGGACGTCGGCCGTCAGGACCTCGGCGGGCGCGCCGAACGCGACCTGCGTGCGGTTGAGGCAGAGCACGCGCTGCCACGCGCGGGCCTGGTGGGCGTCGTGGGTGGCGACGAGCAGCGTCCTGCCCTCGCCGCGCAGCTCCTCGAACAAGGCCTCGATGCGCGCGGCGCTGGGGGCGTCGACACCCGACAGGGGCTCGTCGAGCAGCAGCACCCGGGCGTCCTGCACGAGCGCGCGGGCGATCAGGATGCGCTGGCGCTGGCCGCCCGAGAGCGCGCCGAAGCGCTCGCCCGCCTCAGGCTCGAGCCCCACACGAGCGAGCGCCGCGCGCGCGGCAGCGCGGTCGACGCGCGCGAGCCGCCGGAACCACGGTGTGCGCCCGTAGGCACCCATCAGCGCGACGTCGAGCGCGGAGACCGGGAAGTCGAGGCGCGCGCGCTCGGTCTGCGGAACGTAGGCGGGCCGGTCCGCGAGCTCGACGGTGCCGCGGCGGTGCGGCAGCTCGCCCAGCAGAGCGCGGAACAGCGTGCTCTTGCCGCCGCCGTTGGGGCCGAGCACCGCGACGACCTCGCCGCCGCAGGCCGCGAAGGCGACGCCGGTGAGAGCGTCCACGCCGGGCCGGTAGCCGCCGGCAAGGGCCTCGACGCGGACGAGCGGATCGCTCACGCGCGCCCCCTCGCCAGGACGGCCACGAGCGCGAAGACGACGCCCCCGAGCACCGCCATCGCCGGCCCGGGTGCGACGTTGAGCGAGTCCGCGACCCACAGCGCCGCCACGCCCTCGACCGCGGCGAGCGCGCCCGTGCCGAGCTGGAGCGTGCGCAGGTCGCGGGCCACCAGCCGCACGGTGGCGGCCGGAACGACGAGGACGACGGACACCAGCAGCGCGCCGACCGCTGCGAGCGCGACGATGACGGCGCCCGCCACGGCGGCCAGCAGGAGCCGCTCGGGGCCCGTGACCGCCACCCCGAGCGCGCGCACGCCGTCCGGGTCGAAGGCGCGCGCAAGCCACGCGCGCCGCAGCGCGGCGTCGGCGCCGAGCGCCAGCACCGCCGCGACGGCGGTCAAGGTGAGATCGCGGCCGCTGAGGCCGATCAGGGTCCCGAACAGCAGCCGGTCGACGCCCGCGCCGGAGCGGTAGACGTCGGAGGCCAGCAACGCCCCGAGCGCCAGGGCGGCGACGAGCAGGATGCCCGTCGCGGCGTCCTCCTCGGACTCGCGCCCGCGCGCCAGGCGCTCGCGCAGGCCCGCGAAGCCGAGCGCGGCTCCCAGCGCTGCCAGCTGCGGCGCGATCCCCCACGCCGAGGCGACCACGAGCCCGGGGAACGTCGCGGTGCCGACCGAGTGCGTGAAGAACGCCAGCCGGCGCAGCACGATCCAGGCGCCGAGCACGCCCGCGAGCACGGCCAGCAGCCCGATCTCGACGAGCGCGCGCTGCATGTAGGGGGCCGAGAAGCTGTCGAACACGGCTCAGGGACAGCGCTCGAGGTCGCCGCCGAGAGCGGCCGCGATCGTATGCGTGTTGGCCTCGATCGAGCCGGCGTAGGTCGCGCCGGCCGACCCCTTCGGGCCGAGCGAGTCGGCCCACAGCGCCGGGGCGACGCGCGCGCCGGCCTCGCGGGCGATCGCGTGCTCGACGTCGGAGCGCACCGAGCTCTCGGCGAACACCGCGGGCACGTGCTCGCGCCGGATCGTCCGCACGAGCGCGGCCGTCTCCCCCGCCGAGGCCTGGCCGCGCGTCGAGCGCGAGGGGATCACGGTGGCGATCACCTCGAGGCCGTAGCGGCGCGCGTAGGCGCCGAGCGCGTCGTGGGTCGTGACGAGCTTGCGCCGGGCGGGCGGGATCGTGGCGATGCAGCGCGCGACGGCGCGGTCGAGGCGCCGCAGCACCCCGAGATAGCGCGCGGCGTTGGCCGTGTAGTGCGCCTTCCCGCCGGCGTCCACCCGGATCAGCCCGTCGCGCAGGAGCGGCACCGCTCGCTCCGCGGCGCGCGGGTCCTGCCACCAGTGCGGCTCCTCGCGGGTGTGGGCGCCGAGCGTCACCACGGGCGCGTCGGAGCCCGCGCCGCGCTGCGCCTCCCCGAGCCACCCGTCGATCTCGCCGCCCGAGCGCACCACGAGGTCGGCGCGGACGAGCGCCCTGACGTCGCCGGCGCGCGGCTCGTAGCTGTGGGGGTCGCTGTTGGGCTTGAGCAGCGAGCTGACGTGCGCGCGGCCGCCGGCGACCTGGTGCGCCAGGTCGGCGCCCTGGGTCGTGGTGGCGACCACGGTCGGCGCGCCGCCCGCGGCGCCGTGGCCGCCGCAGCCGCTGAGCGTGGCCGCGGCCAGCGTGGCCAGGATGAGGAGCTTCGGCGTCACGGCGCCGTGAGCTTACTGAAATTGATTCTCGTTTGCGAGAGCGCTACGCTTCGCGCCATGGCTCAGACCGGATGGCAGGCGCACGCCCAGCAGCAGCTCTCGCGCTCGGGGCACCGCGCGGGCGGCGCGCGCGAGGAGGTTCTCGCGCTCCTCGCCGGGCAGGAGTGCTGCCTCAGCGCCCAGGCGATCCACGACCGCCTGCGCGACGAGCAGCGCACCGTCGGCCTCGCGAGCGTCTACCGCGCGGTCGACGTGCTGGCGCGCCTCGGGCTCGTCCGCCGCATCGACGTCGACGGCACCGCCTGCTTCGAGCCCGCCGATCCCAGCGGCGAGCACCACCATCACGCGATCTGCGACCGCTGCGGGCGCCTCGACGCCTTCGAGGACCCGGAGCTCGAGGCGCTGATCGAGGGCGTCGCGCGGCGCCTGGGCTACGCGATCGAGGGCCACGACGTGGTCCTGCGGGGCGCCTGCCCCCGCTGCACGGCCTGACCCGCTGCAGGATCGCTGCCGATCCGAGCCGAAGAGGTCCTTTCGGCATCAAGCCGTGTTCAAGCCCATCGTGCACCGCCGTCGTCTCAATCGCAGAGAGGCCCTCGGCCTCGGAGCCGCCGCCATCGCCGGCGGCGCGCTGCGCCCATCCAGCGCGCTCGCCGGCACGTCCCTATTCGAGCGCGCGATCGACGAGGACGCCGCCCACGTCGCGGGCTGGCGGACCACACGCGTCCTGGCCGCGCCGCGCCGCTTCGACATGCTCGGGCTGCGCTGGGCGCGCGGCGGCCGGCTCGACGCCCAGGTGCGGGCACGCCGCCGCGGCGGCAGCTGGACCCCGTGGATGACCCTGCATCGCTCGGGCGACCACGCGCCCGACGGCGCTCGCCCGCCCTCTGGGACCGAGCCCGCCTACACCGGCACGGCGGACGTCTTCCAGCTGCGCCTGCGCGGCTCCACCCGCGGGCTGCGCGCCCGCTTCGTCCGCGCCCAGCCGACCGCCCGCGCCGCGCGCCACGTGACCGGCCGGCGAGCCAAGCCGAAGCGGCGCGTCCGCGCGCACACGTCGCAGTCGAGCCAGCCCGCGATGATCAGCCGCACCGAGTGGGGCGGCGACAGCGTGCCGCCGCGCGCCGCGCCCCAGTACGGCGAGATCCAGGCCGCGTTCGTGCACCACACGGTCAACTCCAACGACTACACCCCGGAGGAGTCGCCCGGGATCGTGCTCGGGATCGCCCGCTACCACCGCGACTCCAACGGCTGGAACGACATCGGTTACAACTTCCTCGTCGACAAGTACGGCCAGGTGTTCGAGGGCCGCGCGGGCGGCATCGACCAGGCCGTGATCGGCGCGCAGGCCCAGGGCTACAACTCCGTCTCGACCGGGATCGCCTCGATCGGGACGTTCTCCGCGGTGCCGCAGTCCGAGGCGGGCATCGAGGCGCTCGCGCACCTGATCGGCTGGAAGCTCTCGCTCCACGGCGTGCCGACCGAGGGCACCGTCGTCGTGAGCTCGCGTGGCGGCCCGACGAATCGCTACGCCAGCGGGACCCCCGTGACGCTCGAGCGCATCCCCGGCCACCGCGACGGCGACTCGACCTCGTGCCCCGGAGACGCGCTGTACGCGCAGCTGCCCGACCTGCGCGCGCGCGCCACGCGCTACGCCGGCCCGTTGGCCGGGATCACCGTGCACGCGTCGAGCACGCGCATCCGCTCACGCCCCGTGAAGCTCTCGGGCCAGCTGCGCTTCCCGGACGGCTCCTCGCCCGCCGGCGCGCCGCTCGACATCGAGTTCGCCGTCCCGGGCGCCGCGTTCGCGCGTATCGCCGGGACGATCTGCGGGCCCGACGGCAGCTGGGCGGCGAGCGTGCCGCTGAGCGTGAGCGGCCTCATCCGCGCGGCGTTCCGCGGCGACGGGGTGCGCCTGCCGCTGGCGTCCTCCCCGGTCGCGATCCACGTCCTCCCCACCCTCCGGCTCGGCCTCTCCTCGCGCCGTGTCCGCCACGGCCGCGCGCTCGCCGTCTCGGGGACGATGACGCCGAGGCCGGCCACGGGCCGCGTCGAGGTCCGCGTCGAGCGCCTCATCGGCCGGCGCTGGGTGCGCGTGCAGCGCAAGCGCATCAACGTCCGCGGCGGGCGCTACCTCACGAAGATCAAGCTCCGCCGCCCGGGCCTGCACCGGGTCAGCGTGGTCGCTCCGGGCGCGACGACGCGCCTGCGCGTCCGCTCGCTGTAGCGCTAGCGGTCCCTCAGGCGGATCACGAGCCGCAGCCCACTCCACGTCTCGTCGATCGCGCAGACCTTGTTGTCGACGAGCGTGTTGGCGAGCGCCAGCTCGCGCACGACGTCCTCGGTGATGTCGGTCTCGACCTTCGAGGCCCGCTTGGGCCACGCGATCCACAGCCCGGCAGCGGGCTCCATGCGCTCGCGCAGCGCGGGCATCCGCTTCGCGAGCTCCGCGCGCCGGAGGTGGAACGCGACGATCACATCCGCCACACCGCTCGCCCGCGTCCCGACCTTCACGCCCTCGGGCAGCTCGCCGAGCGTGTCCTCCGCAAAGCCGTCCGGCGCCCCGAGCAGCAGCACGCGGTGCCCGGGCTTGATGCCGAGCTTGCGTGGGAGGGGGGTCCCGGAGTATCCCGTCATGTCGATCGGAGACCCTACGCACATGTACGCCGACTTCATCGAGCTCGCCTCGCGCCTGGTCGCCATCGACTCCGTCAATCCCTCGCTGGTGCCGGGCGGCGCCGGCGAGGCCGAGATCGCGCGGTTCGTCAGCGGCTGGGCGGAGGAGGCCGGGCTGGAGGCGGACGTGCTCGAGGCGACGCCGGGGCGGCCGAGCGTCATGGTGCGCGCACGCGGGGGCGGTGGCGGGCGCACCTTGATGCTGTGCGCGCACATGGACACCGTCGGCGTCGAGGGCATGGCCGATCCGCACACCCCGCGCTTGGACGGCGACCGGCTGCACGGCCGCGGCGCCTACGACATGAAGGCCGGGCTCGCGTCGGCGCTGCTGGCCTGCCGTGAGCTCGCCCGTGCGGACCTCGCCGGTGACGTGGTGGTCGCCGCCGTGGCCGACGAGGAGCACGCGAGCCTCGGCGTGCAGGAGGTCCTCGGCGCGGTCAGCGCCGACGCCGCGGTCGTCACCGAGCCGACCGAGCTCGAGCTGATCGTCGCCCACAAGGGCTTCGTGTGGGCGGAGATCGAGGTGGCCGGGCGCGCGGCGCACGGCTCGCGCCCGCTGCTGGGCGTCGACGCGATCGTCAAGGCGGGGCCGATCCTCACCGCGCTCGGCGAGCTCGACCGAGGGCTCGGCGACCGCACGCACCCGCTGCTCGGGCGCGGCTCCGTCCACGCGTCGCTGATCGAGGGCGGGGCCGAGATGTCCAGCTACCCGGCCCGCTGCGTGCTCGGCCTCGAGCGCCGCACGCTGCCCGGCGAGACGGTTGCCGACGTCGAGGCGGAGGTCGCGGCGCTGATCGCCGACCCCGAGCTCGACGCCACCCAGCGCACCCTGCTCGTGCGCGAGCCGTTCGAGGTGGACCGCGACGCGGAGATCGTCCACACCCTGCGCGCGACCGCCGGGGAGGTGCTCGGCTCGCCGCCGGCGGTGGCGGGCGCGTCCTACTGGGCGGACGCCGCGTTCATCGCCGCCGCCGGGATCCCGACCGTGATGTTCGGCGCGAGCGGCGAGGGCGCCCACGCGATCGAGGAGTGGGTCAGCGTCCACGACAGCGTCATGGTCACGCGCACGCTGATCGCGGCGGCGAAGCGGCTCTGCACCTAAAACCCTCCCGCCGGCCGCGGGCCGCCCGTATGCTCGGCGCGAAGGCACGGATGAGCGCATACGAGCCAGACACCACCGCTGAGGCGAGCTCCATCCTCGCCCGCCTCGGGCTGTCCGATCTGCGGCCGGTCTACCAGCCGGTCGTCGACCTGCGCGATGGCATGATCGTCGGCTACGAGGCGCTCGTCCGCGGCGGGCCCGGGTCGCCGCACGAATCCCCCGCGGAGATGTTCGCGGCGGCGCGCGCCGCGGACGTGGTGGCCGAGTTCGACGCGGCCTGCCGCGCGGCCGCCGTGCGCGGCTTCGAGCTCGACGGCTCGGGCCCCTTCGCGCTCTTCCTCAACGCGGCGGCCGACACGCTCGGCGACGCGGCGGAGATCGTCGTGCCCGCGCGCCACACGATCGTGATCGAGATCACCGAGCAGGCGCTCGTGTCGCGCCCGGACGTGCTGCTGCGCGCGCTCACCCAGTTCCGGACCCAGGGCTGGGGCGTCGCGCTCGAGAACGTCGGCGCCGACTCGCGCTCGCTGGCGCTGATGTCCCTGCTCTATCCCGACGTGATCAAGCTCGACCTGCGCCGGCTCCAGCAGCGCTCCGCGGAGGACATCGCGCGGATCGTCGGCGCCGTCGGCGCCGAGAGCGAGCGCCGCCAGGCGATCGTGCTCGCCGAGGGCATCGACTCCGAGGAGCAGATGGCGGCGGCGCGCGCGTTCGGCGCGCAGCTCGGCCAGGGCTTCCTGCTCGGCCAGCCCGCGCCGCTGCCCGCCACCATGCCCGAGGCCGGCCGGCCGCTGCGCCTGACCTCCTCGGGCGGCGATCCGGGCGGCGACAGCCCCTTCCTGCGTGTGACGAACTGGAAGCGGCCGGCCAGCGGCTCGCGCGAGCTGGCGGAGCGCACGGCCGGGCTGATCCTGAGCCACGCGGCCGCCCTCGGCGAGACCGCCGTGGTGCTCGCCGCCTATCCCCACGAGGACCATCTCAGCGCCGCCGAGGTCAACGAGCTGCACGAGCTGGCCGGGAAGCTCGCGTTCGTGGGCGCGCTCGGCGCTCCGCCCGAGCTGGCCGAGGCCGGCATCCGCATCGGCCCGCTGGCACCCGACGACACGCTCCGCGGCACCTGGACGGTGGTCGCGCTCGGGCCCGGTCTCGCCGCCTGCTTCGTGGCGCGCGAGGCGGCGGACGGGACCTACGAGCTCGCGACCTCCTACGACCGTGATCTGGTCGTGGAGTCAGCGCTGCTGATCATGGCGCGGCTCGCTCCGCTAGCTCCGCAATGACCTTCGAGAGCTGCCCGCCCTGCCAGGCGAGCGGCGAGCTCCCCGGCTCCTCGGAGCGCAGCTCGGCGCCGGCGATCCGGTCCGCGTAGGCCTCGCCGACCGCGTAGGGGTGGCCCGGGTCGGCCTCGTCGCGGCTCGCCACCACGACCGTCGGGACCTCGATCGCGCCCAGGTCATCCCAGCTCTGGAACACCCGCGAGCGCGGCACGGCGTGCAGGGCGTCCGCCACCGCGTCGGGATGCTCGTGCGCCGACAGGCGCTGGCGCAGCACCCGGTCGATCGTTTCGCGGAACTGCTCGGGCACCTGTGGCTCGCCGTAGGCCTCGATGAAGCCGTCGACGCCGCCGGAGCGCAAGCCCTGCGACAGTGCGTCCCAGCGCTCGAGCTCCTCGTCGCGCGGCGCGTCAGGGTCGAAGGCGGGCGTGATGATCACGAGGCCGGCGACGCGCTCGGGCGCGTCGAGCGCCAGCCGCACGGCCGTGTGCGCGCCCATCGAGGCGCCGGCCAGGACGGCGCGGTCGATCCCGCGGTCGTCGAGCACCGCCTCGAGATCGGTGACGAGATCGTCGTAGTCGTAGGCGTCGGGGTCCGGCGCGGGCGTCGACTCGCCGTGGCCGCGCGCGTCGTAGGCGATCACACGGTGGCCGCCCCGCTCCAGCGCCCGCGAGCCCATGACGACGTAGCGTCGCGTGGCCGTCAGCCCGTGCAGCAGCACGACGGGGATCCCCTCCCCCGCCTCCTCCCCGGCGAGCGTCACGCCGCCCGATCCGATGCTCAGCTCAGCCACGAGGCGAGGAGTTCTACTCTCAACGCCATGATCACCGACGTCAGCGACGCCACCTTCGAGCGCGACGTCGTGCAGCGCTCCCACGACGTGCCCGTCGTGGTCGACTTCTGGGCCGCATGGTGCGGGCCCTGCCGGCAGCTCACGCCGGTGCTCGAGAGCGCGATCCGCGAGCGCGAGCCCAACCTCGACCTGGCCAAGCTCGACACGGACGCCAACCAGCAGGTCGCTGCCGCCTTCCGCATCCAGGGCATCCCGGCCGTCAAGGCGTTCCGCGACGGCAAGGTCGTCGACGAGTTCGTCGGCGCGCAGCCGCCCGCACAGGTCGCGCGCTTCCTCGACGGCCTGCTGCCCTCCGAGGCCGACGCGCTCATCGCCACCGGCGGCGAGGACGACCTGCGGCGCGCGCTCGAGCTCGAGCCCAACCGGACGGACGCCGCGGTCGCGCTGGCCCGGCTGCTGCACGAGCGCGGCGAGTCCGCCGCGGCGCTCGAGCTGCTCGGCAACACCACCGGCTCCTACGCCGCCGAGGGGCTGGCGGCGCGGATCCGGCTCGAGGACGACCCTGAGCTGGCCGACGCCTTCGCCGCGCTCGACGCCGGCGAGCAGCAGCGCGGGCTCGACGCCCTGATCTCGGCGATCGCCGCGACGGACGACGCCGACCGCCGCGACGACCTGCGGCGCGCCGTGGTCGGAGTGCTCGACGAGCTCGGCACCGCGCACCCGCTGGCGCGCGAGTCCCGGCGCAAGCTCGCGTCGGCGCTCTACTAGCGCCGAAAGACGCACTTGCAGCGGGCACGGACCCGCTTCTCGAACAATGGCTTCCCCTCGCCCTGACCCACTGGCGCGGGTCGACCGCGTGCTCGCGCCGCTGACCGCGCTCGCCGCGGTCTTCGCGGTCGTCGTCCTGCTGCTCGGCCGGGAGCTGATCGGAGCGGAGCAGCCGAGCGCGGGCGCGCAGCCGCGCTCCGGCCGGCAGATCTTCACCGCCGAGGGCTGCGGAGGCTGTCACACGCTCGCGGCCGCGTCTCGAGCGTCGCGGCGCGTTAGCCCGCGACGGGCAGGCCGTGGCGCTCGACGGCGCGGTCGTAGTTCAGCCGCAGCAGCGCGATCACGTCGCGGACGTCGTCTCCGTCCTCGATCCGGCGCGCGGCCGGGCCGACCTTGTCGGGGAAGACCGGGTGGTGGACGATCCGGCCCTCGGCGAAGAGGTCCTCCCAGACGGCCTTGGGGAACGAGAAGTGCGCGGCGTGGTCACCATGGAGGTGGCCGAGCTGGCGGCGGCCGAGCGAGAACCCGAACTCACCACGGCTGCCGATGCCCGCCTCCACCCCCGGCCACGAGGTGACCTCGTCGGTGATGAGCCGGCTGGCTGTGCGTGTCTCGGTCATATCCCACATCGTGGACCCGCGACGGCGGCGCCACCAGGGGCAATTAGTCCTAGGCCCGCCTACAGCGAGAGCGTGAGCTGCGGCGCGCCCTCCTCGGGAGCCGACTCGGCAAACGCCGCGACGCGTACCCCGAGCAGCCGGACAGGCCGCGGCGGCGCATACTCCTCGAGCAGCGCACAGGCGACCTCAAAGACGACCGTGGCATCGTTCGTCGGCGCGGGGACGGTGCGGGCGCGGGTGACGGTGGTGAAGTCGTCGAGGCGCACCTTGATCGCGATCGTGCGCCCGCGCCGCTCGTGCTTGGCGAGCCCGGCGCAGAGCTTGCCCGCAAGCTCCCGCAGCGCGGCGACCTGCTCCGCGCGGTCGGCCACGTCGGTCGGGAAGGTCGTCTCGCGCGACTCGGAGACCGCGATGCGCTCCGAGGTGATGGGGCTGTCGTCCTCGAACCGCGCGCGGGCGCACAGGTAGGGGCCGAGGCGGCCGCCGAAGCGCTCGGCCAGCGTCTCCGCGGGCGTCGCGGCCAGCTGCGCGATCGTCTGGATCCCGAGCGCCTCGAGCCGCTCCGCCGTCTTGGCGCCGATCCCCGGGAGCAGCCGCGGCGCGGCGCCGGCGAAGCGCTCGCACGCCTGCTCGCGCGTGAGGACGACGAAGCCCGCGGGCTTCTCGGCGTCCGAGGCGACCTTCGCCACCAGCCGGTTCGGTCCGATGCCGACCGAGCAGCCCAGGCCGGTGTCCGCCTTGATCTCGGAGATCAGGCGGCGCATCGCCGCGCGCGGCGACAGGATCCCGGAGAGGTCGAGATAGGCCTCGTCGAGGCCGGCGACCTCGACGTTCTCGAC
Organism: Solirubrobacterales bacterium; assembly: GCA_038327685.1. Classification (GTDB taxonomy): domain Bacteria; phylum Actinomycetota; class Thermoleophilia; order Solirubrobacterales; family Solirubrobacteraceae; genus DASQFQ01. Next base: position 26,805 of record JBBQLH010000003.1, on the reverse strand, counting down.
CTGGGCGCGGACGCGGTTCATCACCCGCTTGGACATCGCGACGTAGGCCTCGAAGTCGGGCGGGAGGAAGATCGCCTCCGGACACAGTCGCCGCGCCCGCGCGGCGGGGATGGCGGAGAACACGCCGTAGCGGCGCGCCTCGTAGGAGGCGGTGGTGACGACCGCGCGCGGGCCGGACCCCGCGACCACGACGGGCCTGCCCCGCAACTCGGGCCGGCGCATCAGCTCGACGCCCACATAGAAGGCGTCCATGTCCAGATGCGCCACGCACCGCTGCATGCGAGGCAGGCTACGCCGCGGATCGGACCGCGCTAACGCGTGCTGAGGATCGACCCGTAGCCCTTGAACTTCAGGCGCCGGGCCGTCGCGGCCGTGAGGTCGAACTCGCGCGCGCCCGAGTAGGGCCCGCGGTCGATCACCGGCACGCGCACGACGCGGCCGTGGTGGCGCAGGGTGACCCGCGTCCCGCACGGCAGCGTCTTGTGGGCGACGCCCAGCTGGGACGCGCCCAGGCTGCCGCCGCACCCGGTCCGCATGCTGTAGAGCCCTGGGCCGTACCAGGAGGCGAGCGCGCGGCGGTACACGCTGAGCCGCCCGAGGCCGTGCTTGCCGGCCGGGCCGTGGCTGACGCGCACACGAGCGCGCGCGCTCATGGTTGGCCATGCGGTTGCGCAGGACGTAGCGCCCCTGCGCGTCGGTGCGGTCACGGTCGAGCGTGACCCAGCGCCGGTGGCGCCGGACCTGCAGCGCGACGGTCGACCCGGCGGGCCGGATCACGCCGCGCACGACCGCGCGCGACCCCGCCTGCACGTTGAGACGGCGGTCGCTCACCCCGACCTTGGAGGCCGTGGCGGTGGGTGTGGTGCCCTGGGAATCGGCAGACGCGGCCGTGGGCATGGCAGCCGCGCAGAGATAGGCGATACAGAGCGCGCCGCCGGACAGCACGGCACGCCAATCGAGATTGGGCCTCAAGGCGAGGTCCTCCTTCGGTCGTCGGACGTCCGACCAGGCGCCTGTGAGTGACGACCGCCGGCCATCGGGCCGCGGCTGCTCCTACCTGTCCCTCACCCGGCCGGGCATCGTGCCCTGCCGGCTCGGCGGTCGAACGGACGTTCGATTGTAGCGAAGTGTTGCTAGGCCGCTTCGAGGGCGAGTTCGGGGCAATCCTCGCGCAGCTTCGTGAGCCCGAGCCGGATGCGGCTCTTGGCCGTGCCGAGCGGCACCTGCTTGCGGCGGGCGACCTGATCGGCGGTGAGCCCGCCCCAGTAGGCGAGCACGAGCGCCTCGCGCTGCGGCTCGGGCAGGCGCCCCAGCGCTTCGCGCACCCGCTCGCGCGTGTGGTCGCGCTCGGCGGCGATGGCCGGTGAGTCCTCGACCTTGCGCTCCGCCGCCGCGGCGACCGTCAGGCGGTCCGACCCGCGGCCGGCGACCTGGCCCTCCCGCCACAGGTCCAGCGCGCGCGAGCGCGCCATCAGGCGCAGGTAGCTGCCGATGTCGCCGCGACTCGCGTCGAAGGCGTGCGGGCGGCGCCAGACCCGCAGGAAGACGTCCTGGACGACGTCCTGCGCCAGGGCGCCGTTGTGGAGGATGCGCATCGCGGCGGCGTGGACGCCCCGCTCATGTGCCTCGAATACCTGTCGGAACGTCGCCGGATCACGGAGGTCAATCGTCATGTCCAACATTCTACACATTGTTGAAGGTTGGCAAACACTGTGTTGAAGCTATGGCGAGCGGGTCGAATGGTGGACAATCGCCGGCGATGGCCAATCCCGATCGCCTCACCGGGCTCGACAACTCCTTCCTCGCGCTCGAGGACGCCGGCGCGCACATGCACGTCGGCTCCTGCATGCTCTTCGAGGGCGAGGCGCCTCCGTACGAAGACTTCGTCGCGAAGGTCGACTCGCGGCTGCACCTCGTCCCGCGCTACCGCCAGAAGCTCGCGTTCCCGCCGCTGACGCAGGCCCGCCCGGTCTGGGTCGACGACCCGCACTTCAACCCGAGCTACCACGTGCGCCACACCGCGCTGCCCGAGCCCGCGAGCCTCGAGCAGCTGCGCAACCTGACGGGCCGCGTGCTCGCCCAGCGCCTGGACCGCGGCAAGCCCCTGTGGGAGCTGTGGCTCGTCCAGCGCGTCGAGGGCGGCCGTTTCGCGATCATCTCGAAGACCCACCACTGCCTCGTCGACGGTGTCTCCGGGGTCGACATCGCGACCGTCCTGTTCGACCTCGAGGAGGAGCCCGCGCCGCCGCCGGAGCCGCCTCCCGCCTGGTTCCCGCGCCCTGAGCCGACGCCGGCGACGCTGGTCGCGGAGGCGCTCGCGGAGCAGGCCGCCGCGCCGCTCGGCGCCGCCCGCCTCGCGGCCGGCGCGCTCGCGCATCCGGAGCGTGCCGCCGGTCAGCTCGGCAAGGCGGTCGCGGGGCTCGGCGCGGTGCTCGCGGCCGGGCTGCAGGGCGCGCCGGCCAGCCCCTACAACGTGCCGATCGGGCCGCACCGGCGCTTCGCGTGGGCCGACGGCGATCTCGCGCACTTCAAGGCGATCAAGGACGCGCTCGGCGGCACGGTCAACGACGTCGTGCTGAGCGTGGTGGCGGGCGCGCTGCGCTCCCACATGCTGGCCAACGGCCACGAGGTCGACGGCGTCGAGCTCAAGGCGATGGTCCCGATGTCCGTGCGCGCCGAGGCCGAGCAGGGCGCGCTCGGCAACCGCGTGACCGCGATGTACGCGCCGCTGCCCGTGTACGCCGCCGACCCGGTCGAGCGCTTCCAGATCGTCCACGAGGCGATGAAGGGACTCAAGGACTCCGGGCAGGCGGTCGGCGCCGAGCTGATCACCCAGCTCGCGGGCTTCGCGCCCCCGACCCTGCTCTCCCAGGCCTCGCGCCTGCAGTCGGCGCAGCGCGTGTTCAACGTCGTCGTGACGAACGTGCCAGGGCCCCAGTTCCCGCTCTACATCCTCGGTCGCCGCCTGCTGCGGATCTATCCGCAGGTCCCACTGGTCACCAACACGGCGCTGGGGATCGCGATCATGTCCTACGACGGGACGCTGAACTTCGGGCTGCTCGGCGACTACGACTCCCTGCCCGACCTCGACGACCTCGCCGCCGGCCTGCGTGATGCGATCGGCGAGCTCGCGGCCGCCGCCGGCGTCCCGCGGGACAACGGCAGCGCCCCGCGGGATACGGCCGGGCGCGCGCGCTCGCGCCGCTAGGCCGCCGATGCGGCGCTTCCTCGTGGGACTCGTGGTCGTCGTGATCGCGCTCGCAGCGGTGGCCGGGGCGATTCTGCTGCTGCAGTCGCGCGACGACGCGGGCGTCAGCAACGCCGGGGGGCCGGGCGAGCGCGTCGCGGCCCGCTGCCCCGGGCACACGGCCTCGATCGCGCACGACAAGCGCCCGCTCGCCACCGACCAGCTGCGCAGCGCGCTCGCGCTCGGCAACGTCGTGCTGCGCTACCGCGGCACGCGGCCGCCGGGAGCGCTGCGAAGCCTGCAGGACCAGCTCACCGGCCCCTACGACGCCGAGATCGCGGCCGCGGGGCAGGCCGTGATCCTCGCGCCGGGCGCCCCCACCGGCGTCGAGGCACTCGCGTGGGGCCGGCGGCTGCGCTCCGGGTCCGCCTCGGACGCGCAGCTGCGCGCGTTCACGGAGGCGTGGCTCGGCGAGGGCGCCCGGAAGCCCTGCCAAAATTGAGGCGATGCCAGGCCGCCTCACACCCGTGCGCCTCGCGCTCGCCCAGATCGACGCCCGCGTCGGCGACATCGACGGCAACGCGGAGACGATCCGCGAGCGCGCCGCGGCCGCGCGCGAGGCGGGCGCCGAGCTCGTCCTCTTCCCCGAGCTCGCGCTGACCGGCTACCCGCCCGAGGACCTGCTGCTCAAGGAGCACTTCCTGCGCAAGGCGCGCGAGGCCCTCGAGGCGCTGGCGGCGGAGACGCGCGACATCGTGGCGCTCGTCGGCTTCCCGGAGCGCACGGAGGACGTCTACAACGCCCTCGCGGTGCTCGCCGACGGGGAGATCGCGGCGATCTACCGCAAGACCATGCTGCCCAACTACGGCGTCTTCGACGAGGAGCGCTACTTCCAGTCGGGCGGCGGCGGCGCGGTGATCGACTTCGGCGACGCCCGGCTCGGCCTGACGATCTGCGAGGACATCTGGAGCCCGGGCCCGCCCGAGTCCGACGAAGCGCTGGCGGGGGCGTCGCTGATCGTGAACCTGTCCGCCTCGCCCTACCACCGCAACAAGGGCGTCGAGCGCGAGCGCATGATCATCCAGCGCGCCCGCGACAACCTCTGCGTCGTCGCCTTCTGCAATCTCGTCGGCGGCCAGGACGAGCTCGTCTTCGACGGCCACTCGCTCGTGGTCGACCACGAGGGCGAGGTGCTCGCGCGCGGGCCGCAGTTCGCCGAGGGGCTCGTGATCGCGAACGTCGACGTGCAGGCCGCCGTGACCGCCCGCCTGCGCGACACGCGGCTACGCCCGCCCGTGCGCCGCGCGCTGCCCGACGTGCGCCACTTCGGCCGCGTCGAGCGGCCCGAGCGGCCTGCGGTCGAACAGCTCGGCGGCGAGGTCGTGCCGCTGCTCGAGCCCGAGGCCGAGGTCTACGCGGCGCTCGTGCTCGGCACCCGGGACTACGTGGGGAAGAACGGCTTCGAGCACGTCGTGCTCGGGCTCTCGGGCGGGATCGACTCGACGCTCGTCGCCCTGGTCGCCGTCGACGCGCTGGGCGCCGACCGCGTGACGTGCGTGACGATGCCGTCGCGCTACTCCTCGGAGGGCACGCGCGGGGACGCGGAGAAGCTCGCCGGCAACCTTGGCGTCGAGCTGCTCGAGATTCCGATCGGGACGGCGATGGAGTCCTACGACGACCTGCTCGCCCCCCGCTTCGAGGGGCGCGACCCGGACATCACGGAGGAGAACCTGCAGGCGCGGATCCGCGGCAACCTGCTGATGGCGCTGTCCAACAAGTTCGGCTGGCTCGTGCTCACGACCGGCAACAAGTCGGAGAACTCCGTCGGCTACTCGACACTCTACGGCGACTCCGCAGGCGGCTTCGCGGTCATCCAGGACGTGCCGAAGACGCTCGTCTACCGCCTCGTGGCGTTCCGCGGCGAGCGCGACCCGGAGAGCCCGGTGCCCGAGTCGATCGTGACGCGGCCGCCGAGCGCCGAGCTGCGCGAGGGCCAGCAGGACACCGACTCGCTGCCAGACTACGACACGCTCGACCGCATCCTCGAGGCCTACATCGAGGAGGACGCGGACCGCGAGCAGCTCGAGCTGATGGGCCTGCCGGCCGAGGCCGTCGAGCGCGTGATCTCTCTCGTCGACCGCGCGGAGTACAAGCGCCGTCAGGCCGCGCCCGGCATCAAGATCACGCCGCGCGCGTTCGGGCGCGACCGGCGGATGCCGATCACCAACCTCTACCGCGGCTGACGAGTGGCAAGCGCCAGCCCGATCCTCTCCGCCTCGCAGCTCGCGACGCTGACGGCCCTCGGCGAGGAGCGGACGGCGGCTGCCGGCGACGTGCTCTACGAGGTCGGCGACGAGCGCTACCCGTTCGTCGCGATCCTGGAGGGTGAGGCGGCGATCCTCGACGCCGCGGGTGACGAGATCATCCGCCATGCTCGGCGGGCAGGCGGGCGTCTCGCGGCGGATCGAGAACTACCTCGGCTTCCCGGCGGGCATCAGCGGCGGGGAGCTCACCACGCGCGCCGTCACCCAGGCGCGGAAGTTCGGCGCCCGCATGGCCACCCCGTACCGCGCCCTGGCGCTGGAGCCGGGCGGCGACCGCCACGTCGTGCGTCTCGACGGCGGAGAGGAGATCGCGGCTCGCGCCGTCGTCCTGGCGACCGACGCCGAGTACCGCCGCCTGACGGTCGCCGATCTCGACGACTACGAGGGCATCAGCGTCTTCTACGCTGCCGGCCGCCGGAGGCCCAGCGCTGCGGCGCGACTCGCGTCGCCGTGGTCGGTGGCGGCAACTCCGCCGCGCAGGCCGCGATCTGGCGGTCCCGCGGCGGGGCGCTGGTGACGCTGCTGCACCGCCGCGCCGACCTGCGCGTGACGATGTCCGACTACTGATCGGCGCCTCGAGCGCCAGGGGATCGCGGTGCGCGACCGGTCCGAGATCACGGCGCTGCACGGGACCGACGGCCAGCTCGAAGGCGTCACCCTCAGCGACGGCGAGCGTCTCCCCCTCTCCTACCTGTTCCTCTTCCTCGGCGCTCGCCGTGCACCGACTGGCTCAGGAACGCGGTCGCCCGCGACGACAAGGGCTTCGTGCTGACCGGCGCCGAAGCCGGGGCGGCCGAAGCCGCTCGAGACCTCCGTCCCGGGCGTCTACGCCGCCGGCGACGTGCGCTCGGGGCGCCCAAGCGCTGCGCCACCGCCGTCGGCGAGGGCGCGGCCGTCGTGCGCCTCGTGCACGACCGGCTCACGAGCGTGCCCGCTTAGCCAGCCTGCGGCTGACGCACCGCCACGGTCATCCGGACGAGTGCGCACAACCGGCCCTCGTCGTCGGTGATGTCGACCTCCCACACCCACGTCGTGCGGCCCCGGTGGCGGCGGCGGGCGGTGGCGTGGATCGTGCCCTGCACGATGGGGCGCAGGAAGCTCGTCTGGCTGGAGAGGCCGTGGGCCGACGTCCCCTCCCGGTTGAGGGCCTTCGAGGTCGCGATCGAGGTCAGGCTCTCGGCGATCGCGGCGTAGACCCCTCCGTGGACCAGCCCGGCCGGTTGCTTGACCTCGTCGCGGACCGCCACGCGCGCCGTCGCGGCCTCCTCCCCGAGCGAGAGGATCTCGAGCCCGTAGAGGGCCTCGAAGCCCATCACCTGCAGGGAGAACTGCGTCTTAGACATGACCGTCACACTACCCTCAGCACCCCGTCATGCCGCTCCAGACCCTCGCCCCAGACCAGCGCGCCGTCGTCCAGCTCATCCTGCAGCGGGAGCGGTCCTACGCGCAGATCGCCGAGCTCCTGAACATCTCCGAGGACGCGGTGCGGGCACGCGCCCACTCCGGCCTCGCGGCGCTCGCGCCCGACGTCGAGCTGCCCGCGGACAAGCTCGCCCAGATCTCCGATTTCCTGCTCGGCCAGCAGAACGGCAAGCCGCGCCAGGCGACGCGGCGGCTGCTGCGCAGCTCCAACGGCGCCCGCGAGTGGGCCGAAACCGTGCGCGCCCAGCTCGAGGATGTCGGCGGCGCCCTGCCGGCGCTGCCGGAGAAGGCGGGCGCCAAGCAGGCGGCTCCGGCCGGGCCGGCCCAGGCCGCCGCCGCGATCAGCTCCGGCTCGCCGCTCTCCGAGGAGGCGGACGAACCCGCCAAGCCCGCTCCCCGCCCACGCCCGCTGCGCGAGAAGCCGCGCACGCGCTCCGGCGCCGGGCCGGCCGTCGACGCGCCGAGCCCCTCGGGTGCGATGGCGGCCGCCTCGTCGCGGGTCGGCGGCGCGGTGCTGATCGGGCTCGCCGTGCTCGCGATCGTCGTCCTCGTGCTGGTGCTGTTCGTCTTCAACGGCGACGACAACAAGCCCGCCGCCGGCTCGAGCGCCGCCGCGACGGCCACCGCGACGCCCAGCGCCACGGCGACCCCGCAGCCCGTCGGTCAGATCCAGCTCAAGGGCGTCAACGGCTCGAAGGCCAGCGGCGTGATGCGGCTGTATGCCGCGCAGCAGCAGCTCGCGTTCACGCTCGAGGGCACCAGCGTGCCCGCCAATCGCTCCAACGAGGCCTACGCCGTCTGGTTCACGACCCCGGGCAAGGGCTCGCAGCGGCTCGGCTTCGCCCAGCCGGTCGGTTCCAACGGCCAGCTCGGCACGACCGGGCCGCGCACCGCGGACCTCGCCAAGTTCCCGCGCTGGCTCGCGAGCTACCGCCAGGTCGTCGTCTCGCGCGAGAGCAACGGCAACGCGAAGAAGCCCGGCCCGATCGTTCTCCGCGGCACCCTGCCGCGCGGGTCCGGCTAGCTCCGCAGCAGCTTCCCCGGGTTCATCACCCCGGCCGGGTCGCAGCGCTCCTTCACCGTACGCAGCATGTCGTGCCCGAGCGGGCCGACCTCCCCCGGCATCCAGGCCGCGTGGTCGGCACCGACCGCGTGGTGGTGCGTGATCGTCCCGCCGGCCGCGACGATCGCGTCCGTCGCGGCGCGCTTCGCCGCCCGCCATTGGCCGAGCGGATCGTCCCGGTCCTGCGCCGCGAGCGCCGTGAAGTACAGCGAGGCGCCCGTCGCGTACAGGTGGGAGAGGTGGCAGACGACGAGCGGCGCGGCCAGAGCGCCCTCGAGCGCCCGGGTGACGGCGGAGCGCAGCGTCTCGAGGTTCGACCAGGTCGTCGCGGTCTCGAGCGTCTCGACGAGTACGCCGCGGTCGAGCAGGTCGTCCCGCAGGTGCGGCCCCGCGTAGCGGCCGGCGAGCCAGGCGCGGCCGGCACCGCCGCCGACGGGCACGGCGCCCGCCCGCCGCAGCATCCGCGCCGCCGGCGCGCGGCGGCGCGCGATCGCCTCCGCCGTGTCCTCCCAGCCGCAGATCAGCAGGCAGCCGCCCCCGCGAGGCGAAGCCGGTGACGAGCGCAGCGAGGCAGTCCGCGCGCGCAGCAGCGCTCGCCCCGCCCACCCGGTCAGCCCGACCGTGCCGCCGAGCGCGAGCGACATCTGCGTCTCCGCCTCGTCGGAGAGCCGGGCGATGTCGGGCTCGACGCCCGCCTGGACCAGCCGCCGCAGCGCGTCGGCGCCCTCGGCGAAGGAGCGCACGAACCAGCCCTCGTAGCGCTCGGCGGCGGGCCGCGGGAAGACCCGGAGCGCCACGCTCGTGATCGCGCCCAGCGTCCCCTCGGAGCCGATCACGAGCTGCTTGATCGAGGGCCCGGCCGCGGTCGCGGGGACTGCGAGCGTCGCGATCTCCCCCGCCGGCGTCGCGCAGCGCAGCGCCACGACGTTCTCCTCGATCCGCCCGTGCCCGGTCGAGGACTGCCCTGCCGACCGGGTGGCGACGCACCCGCCGACCGTCGCCCACTCGTAGCTCTGCGGTGTGTGGCCGAGCGTGTAGCCGCGCTGCCCCAGGGCCTGGTCGGCCTCCGGCAGCCGCGTCCCGCCGCCCAGCCACGCGGTCTGCGAGCGCTCGTCGAAGGACACCAGGCCCTCGAGCCGCCCGAGGTCGAGCGAGACCAGCGCGCCGAAGTTCCCGCGCAGCGGCTCCAGCCCACCGACGACGCTCGTGCCGCCGCCGTAGGGCACGACCGCGATCGCTTCTTCGGCGCAGGCGTGGATCACCTGCTGCACCTCGTGCGCGTCGCCGGGCGCCACCACGGCGTCGGGGGCGTCCTCGCAGTCGCCCGCACGCTGGCGCAGCAGGTCGAGGTAGGACTTGCCGCGGCAGCGGCCGGCGCGCGCGGCGGCGTCGTCGCGCACGTGCCCCTCCCCCACGATCGCCGCGAGCCGCCCGCGCGCCGAGCCCGACAGCGCCGGCGGCGCCATCCGCACCTCCGCCAGGGCGACCGGCCGCGACACCACCGCGCCCTCCACGCCCAGCGCCGAGCGCAGGAAGCTCGCCGCATGGTCGGGTAGGGACGGCCCGGCGCCGGGCTCGCCCCAGCCCCAGAACACGCCCTCGCGGCTCACGCGTCGGCCTCCAGCAGCCCGGCCAGCCCGTCCAGCGCCTCGTCGAGCTGGCGGCGCGCTGCGCGCCGCAGCATCAGGCCGCCGAAGCGCGCCCACCCGACCGGCTTCTGATGCACCTCCAAGCCCACCTCGGTCCCGGCGTCGGCGGGCGCCAGCGCGACCTCATAGACGACCTCGCGGAACAGCTTCTCGAACGGCGTCCCCGTGACCTCCTGCGACCACCGCCGCCGCTCACCGCCCTTGGAGGCCTCGACGCGGTAGTCCGCGCGCACGGAGCGGCCCTTGTCCGTGACCAGCACCGACGTCCAGCCGCCCGAGCTCACGCCCTCCACACGCTGCGTGCGCGGCCACCAGCGGGGCAGGTGGTAGGGATCGCGCACGATCCGCCACACGTCGTCGACCGGCGCGGCCACGGTGCGCGAACGGCGGACGTCCAAGTCAGTCTTCGTAGCCGATGAGCGCGCAGACGTCGAAGCCATCGAGCCGCCGCCGGCCCTCGAGGAACCCGAGCTCGACGAGGAATGCGAAGCCGACGACGCTGCCGCCCAGCTCCTCGACCAGCTCGGCGAGCGCTCGCGCCGTGCCGCCGGTGGCCAGCAGGTCGTCGTGGATCAGGACGCGCGCGCCGTCGGCGAGCGCGTCGGCGTGCATCTCGAGCGCGTCGACGCCGTACTCGAGGATGTACTCGGCCGAGATCGTGTCCGCCGGCAGCTTGCCGGGCTTGCGGGCGGGGACGAAGCCGGCGTCGAGCTCGAGCGCAAGCGCGGCGCCCAGGATGAACCCGCGCGCCTCGGCCGCGACCACGTAGTCGACATCGCGCGGGCGCGCCCAGTCGGCCAGCTCGCGCACGGCGAAGCGCACGGCCTCGTGGTCGAGCAGCAGCGGCGTGATGTCCTTGAACACGATCCCGGCGGCGGGGAAGTCCGGGATGTCGCGGATCAGGCTCCGCAGGTCCGGATCGGTCACTTCGCGATGCGGCGGAGGTCGCGCACGAGCAGGAGGTGCTTGAGGTGCGAGGCGACCGCCGCGAGGTTCTCAAGCGCCTCGACCGCCTCCTTGCGCCGCTCGGGATTGCGCGAGCGCAGCGACGGGGCGAGGATCTGCTGCAACAGGCCGGACTCGCGCTCGGCCGACGTCTTGAAGACGCGCAGGTTGCGCCCGGCGACGCCGTAGCGCGACAGCTCGGTGACGGCGCGGATGATCTCGCGCTCGGTCTCGTCGTAGTAGCGGACGTTGCCGCGCATCTCGCCGGCGACGATGCCGAAGTCCTCGAGCTCGGTGACCAGGCGGCGCTCCGCCCCGGTCTCCTCCACCACGTCCTCGAGCGAGTAGAGCGCGCTGTTGGCGCGCAGGGAGAACGTGAGGCGCCGCAGCGCCGCGCCCGGCCGCGCGTCCGAGCCCGCCTGCGGAGAGGCGACCTCCGTCTCGGTGCTGCGCCCGGTCGCGAGCTCCTGGCGGATCACCCGCAGCGGGAGGAACTCGTCACGCTGCAGGCGCAGGATCGTGCGCAGGCGCGAGACGTCGTTGCCGGAGTAGAGCCGGTAGCCGCCGGGCGTGCGCCGCGGCGCGAGGAGCTTCTGATCCTCGAGGTAGCGGATCTTCGAGATCGAGATGTCGGGGAACTCCTGCGAGAGCGCCTTGCAGACCGCCCCGATGGTCAGCGACTTCGCGCGCGCGACGGGCTCGGGCTGCGCGTCGGGGTCCTCGACCACGCCCTCGAGCGGTTCGGCTCCGTCCGGATCGCTCGTCACAGCCACCTCAGCGAGCGAAGAACGTCAGCTTGAACTTGCCGATCTGCAGCTCGTCGCCGTCCACGAGCCGGTGCGAGTCGACGCGCTGCCGGTTCACGTAGGTCCCGTTGAGCGAGCCGGAGTCGTCGAGGTACCAGTCCCCGCCGCGGCGAACGAGCGTCGCGTGCTCGCGCGAGACGGTGACGTCGTCGAGGAAGACGTCGGTCTCGGGCGAGCGCCCGATCGTCATCTTCTCGCCCGTCATCGGGAACGACTGGCCGACCCGGCCGCCGCCGGAGCGGATGACCAGCGCGCCGCTCTGCGCCGCGACGTCGCCGACGTCGACGGGCTTGAGCTCGCCCGTCTGGTCGTCGATCACGTAGGTCGCGGTCGTGACGTCCTCCTTCGTCGGCTCAGGGGCGCCCTGGAAGGCGCCGCACTTCGGGCAATAGTTCGCCCCTTCCGCGACGACGAAGCCGCACTCCGGGCAGTGGCGCGCCACCGTCAGCCTCCCGGCGGCCGCCTAGTTGTCGTCGTCGGCCGCGTGCCGGCCGGCCAGGATGTCGGTCAGGCGCTGGACGTCCGCGCCCGAGATGACCTCCTCACCACCCTCGTGCTTCTTGCGCAGCCGGTTGACGAGCTCCGCACGCAGGATGTCGATCTTGCCGTGCAGGATCCGGCGCCGGTAGGACACCTCCTGCTCCTCGTCCGTGAGCTGCTGGATCAGATCCTTCAGCTCCTGGTCCGAGAGCGACCCCAGATCGGGGAAGGTGTCCATCATCAGGCGTTCCTCTCCTCGCGTCGGTAACGACCAGACCACCTTAGCGGTTCAAGCTGAGCTTGAGGGTCCCGCTTGGCTCAGTCGAACCGCCTCGCGAAGGTACAGCCCGGTGGCCCCGAGCACGAGCACGAGGCCGACGTAGAGGCAGGCGGGAGCGAGCCACTCGACGCCCGCCATCGCGAAGAACAGCGCCGACATCACCGGCCACACGCCGGCGCGGCCGAGCCAATTGACCTTGACGTTCAGGCGGCGCTTCATGCCCCAGCGGACGAACCCCATCATGAAGATCTCGCGCGCCACCAGCACCGCCAGCGCCCAATGCGGGAGCAGCTCGAAGTGCCAGCACACGACGACGCCCGAGATCACCAGCAGGCGGTCGACCAGCGGGTCCAGGAGCGTGCCCATTCGCGAGTACTGGCCCGTAACGCGCGCGGCGATCCCGTCGAGGTAGTCCGAGAACCCGATCACCGCGAAGATCACGAGCGGCCACGCGTCCGTGCCGTTGTCGGAGGAGAACGCCAGCACGAGGAAGACCGGGAGCAGCGCGAGCCGCACGTAGCCGATCGCGTTCGGGAGCGTCCATGGCCGCAGCGGCTGGCCGGAGAGCGTCTCGGGCGGCGGCGGCCCGGAGCGGTCGAGCCCCGACAGCCGCCGGAAGGTCAGCCGCGCGCGCTCGGCGGCGTCCTGCATCTGCTCCCGAGCGCGGTCGGCGCCGCTGCTGGGGGTCAGGCCAGGGTCTGGCACAGGTCCACTGCCGCCTGGGCGGCGCCCTCGAGCGGGAGCGCGCGGCTCTCCTGCCCGCGCCTGACCTGCGCCTCGACCTCGCCAGAGGCGAGGGAGCGCTTGCCGACGGTCAGACGCAGCGGACAGCCGAGCAACTCAGCGTCGGCGAACTTGCCGCCGGGACCCACGTCCTCGCGGTCGTCGTAGATGACGTCGAGCCCGGCCTCGCGCAGTTCGTCGTAGAGCCGCTCGGCCAGCGCGCGCTCCTCCGTGCCCTCGCGCCCGAGGCCGACGAGGTGGACGTCGAAGGGCGCGAGCGACCGCGGCCACGAGATGCCCTGCTCGTCGGCGCGCTGCTCGACGGCGGCGGCGCAGATGCGCGCCGGGCCGATGCCGTAGCAGCCCATCCAGATGAGCTGCTCGTTCCCGGACTCGTCGAGATAGGTCGCGCCGAACGGCTCGCTGAAGCGCGTGCCGAGCTTGAAGATGTTGCCGACCTCGATCGCGGGCTCGATGCGGATCGCGTGGCCGTCGACGGTGTCGCCGGGCTCCACGCGGCGGACGTCGCCGCGCTTGAAGGGGAAGTCGCGACCCGGCTCGACGCCCAGCAGGTGGTGGCCCTCGCGATTGGCGCCGGTGACGTAGACACCGCCCCCACCCGCCCCGACGGCTTCGTCGAGCAGCACCGGCACGTCGGCGCCGACGGGCCCCATCGAGCCGGCCGAGCCGATCCGCTGGGCGAACTCCTCCTCGCGCGCGGCGCGGAACGTCGCGCCGAGTGCGTTGGTGAGCTTGATGTCGTTGACCTGGTGATCGCCGCGCAGGACCACTAGTACGAGGCCGCGGCCCTCGGCGATCACCGGGTAGGCCTTCAGCAGCGCGCCCTCGGGCAGCCCGAGCTTGCCCGCCACCTCGGCGATGGTGGTCAGGCCGGGCGTCGGCACCTCCTCCGGCGCGTCGCGCGGGGCGGGCAGCTCGACCGGGGCGGGCTCGGCACTCGCGACCTCGACATTGGCGGCGTAGCCGGGCGCCAGCGCGACGTCGTTCTCCCCCGCGGCGCACGGCGCCATGTACTCGTGCGCCCCGAAGCCGCCCATCATCCCGACGTCCGACTCGACCCGGTACCACTCGAGCCCGGCGCGGTCGAAGATGCGGTCGTAGGCGCCGCGGAAGCGCTCGTAGTGCTCGTCGAGGCCGGCGCGGTCGCGGTCGAAGGTGTAGGCGTCCTTCATGATGAACTCACGCGTGCGCAGCAGGCCGGCGCGCGGCCGCGGCTCGTCGCGCTCCTTGGTCTGGATGTGGTAGAGGCTGAAGGGCAGCTGACGGTACGAGCGGACGAGGCTCGCGACGTGGAAGGTCACGACCTCCTCGTTCGTCATCGCCAGCACCATCTCTGCGCCTTTGCGGTCCTGCAGCTTGAAGACCTCGTCGATCCCGTAGCGGCCGCTGCGCTGCCACAGCTCGGCCGGATTGAGCACCGGCATCAGAATCTCCTGGCAGCCGACCCGGTTCATCTCCTCGCGCACGATCTGCGCCGCGTTCTCGTGCGCGCGCCAGCCCGCCGGCAGGTAGGTCCACAGCCCCGCGCCGAGCTGGCGGACGAGGCCGGCGCGCACCATCAGCTTGTGCGACAGGGCCTCCGCGTCGGCGGGGGCCTCCTTCTCGGTGGGCAGCAGATAGCTCGAAAGGCGGGTCACGTCCCGGGAAAGCTATCTTGCAGGCTCGTTCCGAACTCGGAAGAAGGAGCCGCAATGGCCTACGAGGTCCCGCCGCTGCCCTACGACTACGACGCACTCGAGCCACATATCGACGAGGCGACGATGAAGGTGCACCACGACAAGCACCATCAGGCCTACGTCGACAAGGCCAACGGCGCGCTCGAGGGCACCGACTACGACGGCAAGCCGATCGAGGACGTCCTGAAGGACCTCGACTCGCTGCCCTCCGACACGCAGGGCCCCGTGCGCAACAACGGCGGCGGCCACTTCAACCACAGCCTGTTCTGGGAGAGCATGAGCCCGGACGGCGGCGGCGCGCCCGAGGGCGGGCTGGCCGAGGCGATCGACTCCGCCTTCGGCTCCTTCGACGACTTCAAGGCGAAGGTCAAGGAGACCGGCGTCGGCCAGTTCGGCTCCGGCTGGGCCTGGCTCGTACACGACGGCTCCGGCCTCGCGGTCGTCGGCTCCGCGAACCAGGACAACCCGATCTCCAAGGGCCAGACGCCGCTGCTGGGCGTCGATGTGTGGGAGCACGCCTACTACCTGAAGTACCAGAACAAGCGCCCCGACTACATCGAGGCGTGGTGGAACGTCGTCGACTGGGGCAAGGTCGCCGAGCGCTACGACGCCGTCGCCTAAGCGACCGCGTTCGGACGTCGGATCGCAACTTCACCCGCGGTCCGGCGTTCGCTCGGGAGTGATGAGAACGCTTCGACTCGCGCTGCTCGCCGGCGCCCTCTTCCTGATCCTCGCCGCGCCCGCAGCCGCGTCGCGCGACCAGGAGTCGATCTTCGAGGATGAGCACCAGCTGCTCGAGATCGGCTCTGCCGCCGCCAGCCGGGGGCTCGACGACGTCAAGACGCTGGGCGCCGACAGTGTGCGCTCGCTCGTGCTCTGGAGCCGGGTCGCCCCGCGCGGCTCGCGCCGCCCCCGCGGCTTCAAGGCCGCCGACCCGAAGGCCTACCAGGCCGCGCTGTGGGATCCCTACGACGACCTCGTGCGCGGCACGAGCGCGCGCGGCCTCGGCCTGATCCTCTCCCCCTCGACGCCGATGCCGGCGTGGGCGTCGCGCTGCAAGAAGGGCAAGAAGGCCACCTGCAAGCCGAGCCCGAAGGCCTACGGCGCGTTCGTGACCGCGCTCGGGCGGCGCTATTCGGGCCGCTACCGCGACGAGAACCAGGGCCGCGGGATCCTGCCGCGCGTGAGCCGCTGGTCGCTGCTCAACGAGCCCAACCAGCCGGGCTGGCTGACCCCGCAGTACGAGCGCAAGAAGCACCGCCTCGTCGCGACCGCCGCCGTCGTCTACCGCCAGCTCGCTCTGGCGGGGATCCGCGGGCTCAAGGCGAGCGGCCACCGCCGCGACCAGATCCTGCTCGGCGAGACGGCGCCGATCGGCCGCACGAGCGGATCGCTCGCGCGCCGGCCGATTCCGCCGGTCGAGTTCCTGCGCAAGCTCTTCTGCCTCAATCCGAGCGGGCGCCGGCTCCGCGGCGCGGACGGGCGTGCGCACGGCTGCCGCAAGTTCAAGCGCCTGGCGGTCAAGGGCTTCGCCCACCATCCCTACCAGCGCGGCGGTTCGCGGCCGCCGGCCGAGCCGCCCCAGGCCGCGGGCGAGATCACGATCTCGTCGCCGTCGCGGCTGCGCCGCGTGCTCGACCAGGCCGGTCGCGCCCACCGCATCCCGCGCGGCCTGCCGGTCTTCTACACCGAGTTCGGCTTCCAGACCAACCCGCCCGACCGCATCTTCGGCGTCCGGGTGGCGCTGCAGCCGGGCTACATCAACCAGTCCGACTGGATGGCCTACCGCGACCGCCGCGTGCGCGCGGTGGGGCAGTACAAACTCGTCGACGAGGCGGCGCTCTCGAGCTTCCAGTCCGGCCTGCGCTTCCTCGACGGGAGTGCCAAGCCCGCCTATAGCGCCTACCGGCTGCCGATCTGGGTCAGCGGGCGCGGCTCGCGCCTGCGGGTCTATGGCCAGGTGCGGCCGGCGCCGGATTCGACGCCGCAGGTCGTCCAGATCCAGAACCGCCCGCCCAGGGGCGGCGCGTTCACCACCGTCAAGACGCTCACCGTGCGCTCGCGCCGGGGCCAGTTCCTCACGCGGGTGCCGAAGCGCGCCGGGGTGTGGCGCCTGCAGTGGGGCGGGCTGACCTCGCGCGAGGCCTCGGTCGCACCACGATGACCGCGGGGAGGGCGCGCGCGGTCGCCGCCTGCGCGCTCGCCCTCGCCCTCGCCGGCCCGGTCGCCTCGGCGGCCGCGGCGGGCGACCTCGAGGTCGGCATGGAGGACGAGCGGCTGCTGCTCTCAGAGCCCGGCCAGGCGCAGGACGCGGTCAACGCCATGGCGGCCGCCGGGGTCGAGGTGGTGCGGATCCACGCGCGCTGGATCGATATCTGGCCCGGGCGCCGCGCCCAGCGCCGCCCGCGGGGCTTCGACCCTGCCAACCCTCGCTCGCGCCGCTCCCGCTGGAAGACGCTCGACCGTGCGATCGACCTCACGCGCGCCGCCGGGATGCGGGTGATGCTGAGCGTGACGGGCCCGGGACCGCTGTGGACGAGCCGCAATCCGCGCCTGCACAACCCGCTCTACAAGCCGAACCCGGCCCTGTTCGCGAAGTTCGCCCGCGCCGTGGCGACCCGCTATCGCGACCGCGTCGACCGCTACATGATCTGGAACGAGCCGAACGTCGCGGGCTGGCTCGAACCCCAGCAGTCCTGCACGGCGCGGCGCGTGTGCTCCCCGGCCTCCCCGCACCTCTACCGCGGCCTCGTGCGCGCCGCGCGGCCGGCGATCGAGCGCGCCGACCCGGGCGCACAGGTGCTGCTCGGGGAGCTCGCGCCGCGCGGGCACCGCGGGATCTCGACCCGCACCCCGGTGTCTCCGCTGCCGTTCCTGCGCGAGCTGGCGTGCGTGAATCGCCGCTACAAGCCGATGCGGAGCGGGCCCTGCCGGCACTTCCGGCCGGCGAGCGCCGACGCCTTCGGCTACCACCCGCACGGCGTCGAGTTCGGCCCCGAGAATCCCAACCCGGATCGCGACCAGGCCCAGATCGGCGACCTGCCGCGCCTGTTCTCAGTGCTCGACCGGCTCACGCGCTCCGGCCGCATCGGCGCGCCGGGGCGGCGCTTCGACGTCTACCTGACCGAGTTCGGCTACCAGACCTCCCCGCCCGATCGCGACGTCGGGATCTCGCTGACGCGCCAGTCGCGCTACCTCCAGCAGGCGGCTTACCTGGCGTGGCGGCTGCCGCGGGTGCGCAACCTCACGCAGTACCAGTGGCGCGACGAGCCGGGCGCCCGCGTCGGCGGGCTGAAGTCGTACTCCGGATGGCAGTCGGGGCTGCGCTACGTCAACGACCGGCCCAAGCCGGCCTTCCACGGATGGATCACGCCGTTCGTGGTCGACCACCCGCGCGGCCGGACGCGAGCGCGCTTCTGGGGCCAGATCCGCCCGGGGACGGGTGTGCGGACGGTCAGCGTGCTGCGGCTGCGTCCGGGTGAGAAGGTGTTCCGCCTCGTGACGCAGACGCTCACCGACGAGCGCGGCTACTGGTCGCACATCCTGCCGGTCGAGCGACGCGCGGAGTACCGGTTCTCGTGGGAGCAGGCCGCTGCCAGCGCCGGGGACGCTCCGAGGCGACGGCTGTCTGGGGTGGTGCAGCTGGCCAATGACCCGGCGCGGCAATGGCACGCCTCCAGGCCGTGAGCGAGCAGCGGAACTTCTACACCGCCGGCTATACGCTCGAGGATCGCTCGCAGGCCGACCGGCTGGGCCGCTGGCGGGCGCTGGGCGCGCGCTCGAAGGCCGACCACGCGGTCGTGCTGTGCGCCCGCGCCGGGCTGCGGCCGCGGACGCTGGTGGAGATCGGTTGCGGCGATGGCGCCCTGCTGGCCGAGCTCGGCGCGCGCGGGCTCGCGTCCGTGCTCGACGGCTTCGAGCTCTCCCCGCCCGCCGCGGAGCTCGCCCGGGCGCGCACGATCCCGGGCGCGCGGCGGATCGAGGCCTACGACGGCGAGCACATCCCGGCGGAGGACGGCGCCTACGACCTCGCGGTGCTCTCCCACGTGCTCGAGCATGTCCGGGACCCCGCGCCGCTGCTGCGCGAGGCGGCGCGCGTGGCGCCCGCGGTGCTGGTCGAGGTGCCGCTCGAGGCCAACCGGTCCGCCGCCCGGGGCGCCAAGCGCGCGGAGGCCGCGCGCATCGGCCACCTCCAGTTCCTCGACCGCGCGGCCGCGCACGCGCTCGTTGCCGCCGCGGGCCTGGCGGTCGCCGCCGAGCTCAGCGACCCCCTCCCCTACGCCCACCACGCGTTCTTCGCCGCCTCGCGGCCCGCGCGGGCACGGGCGGCGCTCAAGGCGGGCGCTCGGCGCGCGCTCTGGCGCGTGCTGCCGGGGGCAGCGGAGCGGCTCTTCACCGTGCACTACGCCTGTCTCGTGCGGCGGCGCTAGCGTGACGCGCGTGACCGTTCGCGAGCTCGGGCCCGGAGAGACCGCGCTGGCCGCTCGCACGCTGCTCGAGCTCCGGCCTGGCCTTGGCACCGCCGAGGCGCTCGTGCGCCAGATCGACTCGCGCCAGCGCCCGACGGGCTACCGGCTCGTCGGCGTCTTCGCGGACGGCGAGGAGGAGGCGGCCGCGGTCGCCGGCTTCCGCATCAACGAGTTCCTCGGCTGGGGACGCCACCTCTACGTCGACGATCTCGTCACGGCCGCAGCGCACCGGGGTCGAGGCCACGCGGACCGGCTCTTCGCCTGGCTCGAGGAGGAGGCGCGGCAGGCGGGCTGTACGCAGTTCCACCTCGACTCGAGCGTCGGCGAGAACCGGCAGGACGCGCATCGGTTCTACTTCCGGCACGGGCTGCGGATCGCGGCGTTTCACTTTGAGCGGGAGCTGTAGAGGGAGGCCCGGCCGCCTCCTGCCATGCTCACCCTCGATGCGCAGTTCACGCGGCCGCGGGCACCGGCTCGGGGACGGCCACCGAACGGCGGCCGCGCCCCGGCACCAGCAGCGCCGCCACCGCGCCGGCAGCCAGCACCGCCGCGCCGACCCACAGCGCCGCGCGCAGCCCGTCGACGAACGCCTGGCCGGACTCGTAGCCGCCCGAGCCGCTGAACACGGCGGCGAGGACGGCGACGCCCAAGACCCCGCCGAGCTCGCGGATCGCGTTGTTGGCGCCGGAGGCCTGACCCGCCTCGTGGGGCTGCACCGCCCCGAGGATCGCGTTGGCGACCGGCGAGAAGACCAGCGCCATGCCGGTGCCGCCGAGCACGAAGGCGGGGACGAGCGTCCCATAGGCGACGTCGGTCTTCGTGACGGCCGCCAGCCAGACGATCGCGACCGCCTGCAGGCCGAGCCCGGCTGCCATCAGCGGGCGTGAGCCGATGCGGTCCGAGAGCGCGCCCGCGATCGGGGCGACGAGCATCGGCATGCCGGTCCAGGGCAGCGTCCGCAGCCCGGCCTCGAGCGGGCTGTAACCCCAGACGGTCTGGAAGAACTGCGCCAGCAGGAAGATCGAGCCGAAAATTCCGAACGACATCGCGAGCGAGACACCGGAGGTCGCGGCGAAGGTGCGCGAGCGGAAGAACCGCAGCGGCAGCATCGGCGCCGCGGCGCGGCGCTCCCAGAGGCCGAACAGGACGAGCAGGACGAGGCCGGCTGCGTAGGAGCCGATCACCGTCGTGCTCCCCCACCCGAGCTCGTTGCCGCGCACGGTCGCGTAGACGACGCCGAGCAGGCCGGCCGTGGCGAGCGCGACGCCGGGGAGGTCGAGCCGGCTTGCCGGGCCTCGGCTCTCGGCGAGCCCGCGGCGCGCGGCGGGGATGAGGACGAGCCCGACCGGCACGTTGACCCAGAAGATCCACTGCCACGAGCTGCTCTCGATGATCGCGCCGCCGACGACCGGGCCCATGGCGACCGCGAGGCCGCCGACGCCGGACCAGATGCCGAGCGCGAGGCCGCGCTTGTCGGCCGGGAACGCCTCGCTGAGCAGCGTCAGCGTGAGCGGGGCGACGATCGCGCCGCCGAGGCCCTGGACCGCCCGCGCCGCGATCAGCGCGTCGGTGGAGGGAGCCAGCGCGGCGAAGGCGGATGCACCGGTGAAGATCCCGATCCCGAGGAGGAACATCCGGCGCCGCCCGAAGCGGTCACCGAGCGCCGCGCCCGTGAGCAGGAAGACCGCAAACGCGAGCGTGTAGCCGTTGACGGTCCACTCGAGATCCTCGAGCGACGCGCCGAGATCCCGGCGGATGCTCGGCAGCGCCGTCGTGACGACGAGGTTGTCGAGCGTGACCATGAAGATCGCGACCGAGGCGATCGCGAGGGTGATGACGCTGCGCTTCGACACTTCGACTCCCTTGTAAGTGACTACTAACTTAGCAAGCATGTAACCACTCACTCACAACGATGTCAAGCCCACCCTTCCACCACGAATGTCATCTCGACCACCTCCTCGGGGGCGGAGCTGACATTCGTGGCCGCGGATGTGCTGCGCGGTCGCGGCGGGCCGCTCCACGACGTCGGCCCAGGTCAGGCGGACCACGGTCAGACCGAGGCCGCGCATCGCCTCGTCCTTGCGGGCGTCGCGGCGCCGTGTCGCTGCCGTGCGATGGAAGTCGTAGCCGTCGGTCTCGACGACGAGCCCCCGCTCCGGCCACAGGAAGTCCGGCGTCCATTCGCCGATGCGGACGTTCACGCGGGGCCGGGCGATGCTGTGGGTGGCGCACATGCGCAGGAAGCGCAATTCGAGCACGGAGCGGACCGCGGCTGGGTCGACCGACCCGGCGAGGATTCGCCGCAGCTTCGCGTTGCCGCGCCGCCGCGGGCGGGCGATCACCTCTGCCGCGAGCGGGGCCGGAGGCAGGTGGAGGCGCACCTGGGCCTGCTCGAAGGCTCTCGACAGCACCGTGACCGAGGCCACCGCGGCCAGGTCGAGCAGCGTGCGGATCGGGGTGGTGACCGGGATCCCTCGATGTGTCGTTACGTGTCCCCCGGGCAGCCGCTGGCGGTGGACGAGGATCCCGTCGCGCCTGGGATGGCCGGCGGTCGTCGGCACGGTCACCTCGGTCACGCCGCCGCCCCGCAGCAGTCCCCACAGCACCGCGGCCGCCGTGTGGCTGAGAACGCGCCGTCACCGAGCGCGAGCACGCCGGCGTGCCACGCCGACTCGCGCTCGGCCGGCACGTACCCGAGCGCGAACACGCCCGTGTGGCGCGGGATCAACCAGCCGGCCTCCCGGCGCACGTCGAGCTCGCGGCGGGTCAGCCCCAGCTCGCGGAGTTGGCCCCGCGTCACGTTGCCGTGCTGGCGCGCCGCGAGCCTCGCGATGCGACGAGTGTCATCTCCACCCCCCATGGAGGGGTAGAGGTGACATTCGTCGGGGGTTCGCCCCCTAGGCGCGGGTGAAGCGGCGGCTGACGGTCGGGGAGGCGGACTCGTCGAGGCGCAGGAGCGCCTCGTCCATCACGTCGGCCTCGGCGGCCTGCTTCTCCGCCTCGAGCTTGGCGAGGCGCTCGGGCGTCAGCTCGCCGGCGTTCTCCTCCTCGATCCGCTGGAGCCACTCGGCGCCCGCGGCCTGCTCGACGGCGTCGACCGCGATCTTCTTGGTCTCCGTGTACTTGTCGATCTCCTTGAACAGCTCGTCCACGAGCTGCTCCTGGGGGACCTTCTTCAAGGCCTTGCCGCGCGAGAAGATGAGGCCCTCGTTCTTGGCCCCGGTGATGCCGAAGTCGGCGTGGGAGGCCTCGCCGATGCCGTTGACGGCGCAGCCGAGGACGGCGACCTCGACGGGATCCGCGTAGGCCTCGAGGCGGCGCTCGATGTCGGCCACCACGGTGTCCATGTCGAACTGCAGGCGGCCGCAGGTCGGGCAGGCGATCAGAACCGGGCCGCGCTCGCGCAGCTTGAGCGCCTTGAGGATCTCCCAGGCGACCTTGACCTCCTCCTCGGCGTGGAACGTCGACAGAGAGATCCGGATCGTGTCGCCGATCCCGTCGGCCAGCAGCGTCCCGAGGCCGACCGCCGACTTCAGCGAGCCCGACCACTTCGTGCCCGCCTCGGTGATCCCGAGGTGCAGCGGGTACGGGATGCGCTCGCTGAGCAGCCGGTTGGCCGCGATCGTGTTCGGCACGTTGGTCGACTTGATCGAGACCTTGAAGTCGCGGAAGTCCAGGCGCTCCATGAGCGCCACGAACTCGGTCCCGGCCGTCACGAGCGCCTCGACCGGGTTCTCGCGCTCGAGAGCGTGCAGGTGCTTGGGCAGCGACCCGGAGTTGACGCCGATGCGCATCGGCGTGCCGGCCGCGCGGGCGCGGTCGGCCACCTCGGCCACCTTCTCGGGGCCGCCGATGTTGCCCGGGTTGAGGCGGATGCAGTGCGCCCCGGCGTCGATCGCCTTCAGCGCCAGCGTGTGGTTGAAGTGGATGTCGGCGATGATCGGGATCGGCGACTCGACGACGATCGTCTTCAGTGCCTCGATGTCCTTGTCGCGCGGCACGGCGACGCGCACGATGTCCGCCCCCGCGTCGGCGACGGTGCGGATCTGCGCCATCGTGGCCGCGAGGTTCGCGGTCTCGGTCTTGGTCATCGTCTGGACGGCGACGGGGGCGCCCCCGCCGATCTGAACCCCGCCCACGGTCACGTGTCGCTCAGAGGCCATGTGGCCCTGAGGATAGAAGGGGACCCGCCTACTTGCGGTACATCGCCTCGATCTCGCCGGGGTACTTCTCGGCGATCGGGCGGCGCTTGAGCTTCATCGTCGGGGTCAGCTCGTCGCCGCCCGGCGCCCAGTCGCCGCGGATGATCGTGAACTTCTTGATCTGCTCGACCCGCGCCAGCCTGGCGTTGGCCGCGTCGACCCCGGCCTGGATCGCCGCGCGCATCCGCTCGTCGCCCGCGAGGTTCTCGAGCGAGGCGTCCTCGAGCCCGTTCTTGGCCGCCCAGGCGGGCGCGAAGTCGGTGTCGAGGACGATCAGCGCGGTGTTGTAGGAGCGGCCGTCGCCGATCGCCGCCGCCTGCCCGATCAGCGGCGAGGCGCCCTTGAGCGTCGACTCGATGTTGGCCGGCGACATGTTCTTGCCGCCCGCGTTGATGATCAGCTCCTTCTTGCGGTCGACGATCCGCAGGTAGCCGTGATCGTCGAACACGCCGATGTCGCCCGTGTGCAGCCAGCCGTCGGGGTCGAGCGCCTCGGCCGTCTTCTCGGGCTGGTTGCGGTAGCCGCGCATCACGACCGGCGAGCGCATCAGCACCTCGCCCCTGCCTCGGCCAGAGGCCTCGTCACCGCTTCGCTCGTCCACCAACCGGATCTCGACGCCGGGCGCGGGCGGGCCGACCGTGCCGATGCGGACCGCGCCGGGCGGGTTGCAGCAGCCCGAGCCGCAGGTCTCCGACATCCCCCACAGCTCCGCCAGCTCGATCCCGATCGCGTGGAAGAACACGAGCACCTCGCGCGGCGTCGGCGCCGCGCCGACGTTGACCGTCACGACCTCGTCGAGCCCCAGCATGGTCCGCAGCCCGGCGAACATCTGCGCGTCGGCCTCGGCCACCGTCGCGGCGAGCTCCTCGGGCACCGGCTCGCCCGCCTGCTCGAGCTCGACCTTGCGGATCGCCGCCTCGAGCGCGGCCTGTGCGGGCTCTCGCTGCTCGTCGGGCTGGCCCGCGAGCATCGCCTCGAGCCCCGCCTTGAGCTTCTCCCAGATCCGCGGGACGGCGAAGAACCACGTCGGCTTGACCAGCGGCAGGTAGGAGACGACCTCGCGCGGGTTGTCGCAGCAGGTGATCGTGATCGCGTAGACGATCGGCAGGTAGTGGTGCGCGGCGCGCTCGGCGATATGCGCCGAGGGCAGCCACGAGATCACCTTGGCCGCGTCGGGGAACTGGATCATCTGCTCGATGCTCTCGACGGCCGCCATCAGGTTCGCGTGCACGAGCTCGACGCCCTTCGGCGGCCCCGTGGTGCCAGAGGTGTAGATCAGCGTCAGCAGGTCCTCGGGGCCGACCGCGCGCCACGCCGCGTCGACGTCGAAGTCCGGATCGGAGCCCTCGACGGCCTCCCACGCGGTGGTTCCCTCCCCGCGCTCGCCCTCGAGCACGATCAGGGTCTCCAGCGCGGGCAGCTCGTCGCGCGCGCGCTGGAAGACCTCGAGGTAGGCGTCCTCGACGATCGCGACCTTCGAGGCGGCGTCGTCGACCACGTAGGCGATCTGCTCCGGCGCCGAGGTCAGGTAGATCGAGTACGGGACCGCGCCGAGCATCATCACCGCGAGGTCGGCGAGGTGGAACTCCGGGCGGTTGGCGAGCATAAGCGCGACCGTGTCGCCGCGGCGGACGCCGAGCCGGGCGAGCCCGCCGGCGAGCGCGTCGACGCGGTCGCGCAGCTCGCCCCAGGTCAGCGAGACCTCATCGTCCTTCGTGCGCACCGCGACGCGGTCGGTGAAGTCCTCGGCGGTGATCCGGAACGCCTCGGCCATCGAGCGCGCCTCGAGCGCGCGCCGGGAGGCGGGAGCGGCGGTCGTGGCCATCGCGCCGCCAACGCTACCGGACGTTGAAGCCCCCGCCCGTCAATCGCCCGACGTCGTTCGTGAAGCCGATGAAGAACAGCCCGATCACGAGCGCGAAGCCGATGAAGCCGGCCCGCTCCATGACGCTGAACGGGATCGCGCGGCCGCGCACCTTCTCCGCCAGTGCCCAGAAAATGTGGCCGCCGTCGAGCGGCAGGAACGGGAACAGGTTGATCACCCCGAGCGAGAGCGAGATCACCGCGAGCAGGAAGCAGCCCTCCTGCACGCCGAGCTGGATGCTCTGGCGCGTGACCTCGTAGGTCCCGACCACGCCCGAGATCTGCTTGCGCTTCTCGGGCTTGAAGATCTGCGCGATCGTCGAGACGGTGCCGCGCGTGAAGAACCACATCTGGTCGACGCTCAGGCGCGCGGCGGTGAGCGGCCCGACCGGCGGGCGGGTGACGTCGAACGCGAAGCCGAGCAGCGGCCGCCTGTCCTTGGCGCTGAAGACGGGGCGCGCCCGGACCGTGCGCTCGGCGCCTCCGCGCTGGACGACGATCTCGGCCGGCACGGCGGCGCGGCAGCCGTTGCGCTGGACACCGGCGCAGTGGTGGGTCGTGATCCGCTTGCGTAACGCGTCCGGGTTGCCGCGGATGCCGTCGACCGCGACGAGGCGATCGCCCTTGTGGAGCACGGCGGCGGCCGGGGTCCCCGGGGTCACCTGCTGGATGCGGTTCGTCGGGCGCGCCTCGCGCGGGTCGCCGATCGAGAACCAGTACAGGCCCATGAGGATCAGGAAGGCGAGCACGACGTTGACCGCCGGCCCGGCCGCGATCACGACGATGCGCTTCCACACCGGCTGGCGGTAGTAGGCGCGCGGGGCGGCCTCCGCAGGGATCTCCTCCTGCGGGTTCATGCCGGTGATCTTCACGAAGCCGCCGAGCGGCAGCCAGCCGATGCCGTACTCGGTCTCGCCGCGCTGGAAGCGCAGCCGCGTGCGCCCGAAGAAGAGCGAGAAGCGCTCCACGCGCATCCCGACCGCCTTGGCGGCCGCGAAGTGCCCGAGCTCGTGCAGGATGATCAGCGTCGCGAACCCGGCGAAGGCGAGGAACCAGCTCACTGCGTCATCGCCTCTTCGGCCACGAGCTCGCTCGCGATCCGCCGCGCGTCGGCGTCGGCCTCGTAGAGCGACTCGAAGGAGTGCACGGGGCGCGCGGGCAGCCGCTCGAGCGTGCCCTCGATCACCGCCGGGATGCCGACGAAGCCCAGGCGCTCGTTGAGGAACGCGTGGACGGCGACCTCGTTGGCGGCGTTGAGGATGCACGGCGCCGTGCCGCCCGCGCGGGCGGCGGCGAACGCCAGCGCGAGGCTGGGGAACGCCTCGAGGTCCGGCGCCTCGAAGGTCAGCGATCCCACCTGCGTGAGGTCGAGCATCGGCACGGGCACGTCGACGCGCTCGGGGTGGTGCAGCGCGTAGGCGATCGGGACGCGCATGTCCGGGTTGCCCAGGTGGGCCAGCGAGGCGCCGTCGCACAGCGTCACCATGCCGTGCACGATCGACTGCGGGTGGACGACGACGTCGATGCGGTCATACGGCGTTCCGAACAGATGGTGCGCCTCGATCACCTCGAGGCCCTTGTTCATCAGCGTTGCGGAGTCGATCGTGATCTTGCCGCCCATGGCCCAGGTCGGGTGGCGCAGCGCGTCCTTGACCTCGACGTCCTGGAGCGAGGCGAGCGAGCGGCCGCGGAACG
>JBBQLH010000002.1:0-85140 GCA_038327685.1 Solirubrobacterales bacterium | reverse complement strand
GGCTCGGGCGTGATCGTCTACACCGCGGTCAACCACCTCGTCGACGGCACGCAGATCGAGTCGCTCGGCTTCGGCATCGCCGTCGTCGGTCTCGCGACCGCGGTCAACCTCGTCGTCTCGCAGTACCTCTACCGGCGCGCGGCCGCCACCGACTCGGCCGCCCTCGCCGGCGATGCGGCGCACCTGCGCACCGATGCGTTCACCTCGCTCGGCGTGCTCGTCGGCCTCGCGCTCGTCGGCGTTACGGACGAGACCTGGATCGACCCGGTCGTCGCGCTCGTGATCGCCATCGCGATCGTCTACACGGGCCTGCGCGTCGTCGCGGGCTCGTGGCGGGTCCTGGTCGACGAGGCGCTGCCCGAGGATGAGATGCTCGCGATCCAGGAGGCGATCGAGTCCTTCGCCGAGCGCGGCGTCGTCGGCTACCACGAGCTGCGCACGCGCCGCGCCGGCCCACGCCGCTACGTGGACATGCACGTCCAGTTCCGCTCGGGCACCACGCTCGAGGAGGCGCACGCGATCGCCCACAGCCTCCAGGACACGATCCGCGAGCGCCTGCGCGGCGCGGACGTGCTGATCCACCTCGAGCCACAGGACAAGGTGCGCCCGGGCACGGAGCTCCGCGTGGGTGGCGGCGCGAAACACCTGCATTGAGGAGAGGGTGGCGAGCTGCGCGGCGGCTCGCACCCCCGTACCTGCCCCATCATCGACGTTCGCCCGCGACACTTCGAACGCCGATGGTGACCGCCTCAGCGCAGGTTGATCGCCGCCGAGATGGCCACCGCCAGCAGCACCCCGGCGTAGCCGAGGTAGCCCGACAGCAGGAGCAGCACGCAGGTGACGAGGCAGATGGCGACTGTGGTCAGCCAGGCGATCCGAGACAGGGGCACGGCCGGGTATCCTCGCGCACTGCCTATGACGGACGCGCTCACGCCAGCTCAGGCGCTCGAGTACCTGCGCACACTCTCGGCCGATATCCAGGAGGCCGCCGTGCTCGGCGCCGACGGCGCGCTGCTCGCCGGGCCGCCCGAGCTCGCCGAGCCGGCGCGGGCGCTGCTCGCCGCCGCGCCGGAGGCGGACGACATCGAGGTCTGGACCGCGGAGGCGAGCGTCTTCGCGGCGCGCTCGGACGCGCACGCAGTGGTGCTCGTGTGCGGCCGCTTCGCCCTCCCGGCGCTCGTGCGCTTCGACCTGCGGCTGGTCCTCGGCGACCTCGCGGGTGTCCGGAGCCACGCCGCATGAGGCGCCCGCGCGGACGCGGCACGGTCGGCGCAATGAGCGCCTCGCTGGCGCGCCGGCGCGCCGGGCGCGAGCCGCGCGTGGTGGTCCGGACGGAGCAGGGTGAACTGCGCATGCTCGCGCCCGAGGATCCCGCCGCCCGACGGTTGCTCGACGCCGCAGAAGGGCTGATTTCGGCAGCCCAGCGTCCTTTCGAGGTCTGATTCAACCCCCAAAAAATCCGCACTTTGCGGGTTTATCAGGGTGGACCCCCTTCCGCCGTCCGGAGGCACTGTTAGCTTCGCGCCATCCACGACCCCGCGCGGGTTTTCACCCCCGCCCGGCAAAGGAGGAGTGCATGACGAAGTCGGAATTCGTCGACAAGGTGGCGTCAACGAGCGGCCTGTCCAAGAAGGATGCTGAGGGCGCCGTCAACGCGGTCATCAGCACGATCGAGGACTCGTTGAAGGGTGGTGAGGACGTCAACTTCACCGGCTTCGGCAAGTTCCACGTCGCCGACCGCGGCGCCCGCGAGGGGCGCAACCCGCGCACGGGCGAGAGCATGACCATCGCCGCCAGCCGCGTTCCGCGGTTCACGGCCGGCTCGGGCCTCAAGAAGGCCGTCAAGAAGTAGCGCTCGCCGTGCCGGGCGCCGGTGACAGCTCACCGGCGCCCGGGTTCGGCGATCGGCTCGCCGCCGCTGTTGCGGCGCGCGAGTCACAGATCGTCCTCGGGATCGACCCCGATCCGTCGCGCCTGTGGCCCGATCCGCACGAGGCCACCGGGGTCCAGCGCGAGCGGCTCGCCGTCGCGCTGGTCGGCACCGCCGAAGCCGCGCACGCCGCGGGCCCCGGGCCCGCCGCCGCCGAGGCGGCTGCCGCCGTGCTCGTCCACTGCCGCGCGCTGATCGACGCCGCGGGGCCGGCCTGCGTCGCCGTCAAGCCGCAGCTCGCCTGCTTCGAACGCCTGGGCTCCGCGGGCTGGCTCGCCCTCGAGGCCACCTGCGCGCACGCTCGCGCCGCGGGCATGCTCGTCCTCGCCGACGCCAAGCGCGGCGACGTGCCGGTCACCGCGCTGGCCTACGCCCAGGGGCTCGTCGGCAGCACGCCGTCCCCGTTCGGCGCGGTCGCCGGTCTCGCCGTCGACGCCTTCACCGCCAACCCGCTGACGGGCCGCGACGCGCTTGTGCCCCTCGTCGAGGGCGCCCGCGCGGCGGGTGCCGGCGTGTTCATCCTCGTGCGCACCTCGAACCCCGGCGCCGCGGACGTGATGGACCTGCCGCTCGCCTCGGGCGAGCCGGTGTGGGAGCGGCTCGCCGCGCTCGCGCGCGAGCTGGGGGAGAGCGCCGCGGGCGGGCTCGCCGACGTCGGCGCCGTGACGGGCGCGACCGCGCCCGAGCATCTCGCGCGCATGCGCGAGCTGATGCCGCAGACGCCCTTCCTCCTGCCCGGCGTAGGGGCCCAGGGCGGCGACGTGCGGGCGCTCGCCCCGGCGTTCGCCCCGGGCCGCGGCGGCGGCCTCGTGACCGCCTCGCGTTCGATTGCGAACGCCTATGAGCAGGACGGCGGGAGCCCGGCCGACGCCGCCCGCGCGGAAGCGGAGCGCCTGCGTGCGATCGCGTGGGATCTCGCCTGACCCGGGTCTATCATCAAGTTGATGGCCCGTCGCAGCCCCGCGCGCCTGCTCGCGCCGCTCGCGCTGGTCGGCTTCGTCATCGCCCTGCTCGTCGTCATCAACGGCGCGAACTCCGGCGGCTCCTCGGACAAGACCGGCGCCAAGCCGGCGGCCAGCGCATCGGCCACCCCGACGCGCAAGCAGAAGGCCCGCAAGGCGCGCCGGCGCTACGTCGTCAAGGCCGGCGACACGCCGTCGGGGATCGCGGAGAAGACCGGGGTCCCGCTGTCGCAGATCCTCAAGCTCAACCCCAATCTCGACGACCAGACCCTGTCCGTCGGCGACAAGATCAAGCTGCGCAAATGAGGCGGACGCTCGTCCGCGCGGTCGCGCTCGCCGCGACGCTGGTGCTCGCCCTCGCCGCCGGCGCGTCCGCGGCCAAGCCGCCGCCGGACATCTCGGCGCCGAGCGCGCTCGTGGTCGAGGCATCGACGGCCGACGTCGCGTACGACAAGGCGCCGGCGCGCCGGCGCGCGATCGCCTCGACGACGAAGCTCATGACCGCGCTGCTCACGCTCGAGCGCGCCCGGCCCTCGGCGGTCTTCCGCGCGGTCCGCTACCACGCGCTGCCCGCCGAGTCGCAGATCGGGCTGCGGCCGGGGGAGCGCATGACGGTCGCCGACCTGCTGCGCGGGGCCCTGATCGAGTCGGCCAACGACGCGGCCGAGACGCTCGCCGAGCGCGTGAGCGGCTCGCGCGGCGCCTTCGTGCGCGCCATGAACGTGCGCGCGCAGCAGCTCGGCCTGCACGACACCCACTACGCCAACCCGATCGGGCTCGACGAGGCCGGCAACTACTCCTCCGCGCGCGACCTCGTGCGACTGACCCTGCGCCTGCGCGCGTTCGCGTTCTTCCGCCGGACGGTCGCGCGCGAGCAGGTGACGCTGCACTCAGGCGACCATCCGCGCACGCTCGAGAACCGCAACGGGCTCGTCCGGCTGCCGCAGGTCAACGGGGTCAAGACGGGCCACACCCAGCAGGCCGGCTACGTGCTGGTCGGCTCGGGCCGCAAGGACGGGGTCACGCTGATCTCGGTCGTGCTCGGCGCGCCCAGTGTCGCCGCGCGAGAGTCCGACACTCGGCGGCTGCTGGCGTGGGCGTTCACGCTCTACCGGCGCGTCCGCGCCGTCGCGCCGGGCGAGGTGCTCGCGCACACGCCGATCCGGTATCGCCGCGGCGCGGTGCTCGACCTCGTGGCCGGGTCGAACGCACGGCGCTTCGTCGTGCGCCGTGGGCAGGCGCTGAGGCGCTGCGGCCTGCAGACGCCCAACGAGGTCGAGGGTCCGATCCGGCGCGGGCAGGCGCTCGGCAAGCTCAAGATCTGCCGTGGCGGGCACCGGATCGCCACGCTGCCCGTCGTCGCCTCCGACGACGTCCCGAAGGCGGGCGCGGCGGTGCGCACGAAGGACTGGTTCACGCGGCCCCTGACGCTGGCGTTCGTCGTCCTCCTCGGGCTGGGCGGTAGCGTGCTGCTTGCGCGGGTGCGACGGCGCAATGCCCAAAGTCGCCGCCGCTCTCGCCCCGACCGGGAGCCGGAGACCGCATGATCATCACCGTCACGCTCAACACGGCGATCGACAAGACGCTCGCCGTCCCGAACTTCCGCCTCGGCCGGCGCCATCGCACGGTCGAGCAGACCTCGATGCCCGGCGGCAAGGGCGTCAACGTCGCGCGCGTGCTCAAGACGCTCGGCCAGCCGGTGATCGCCACGGGCCTCGCGGGGGGCGCGACCGGCACCCGGATCGTCGAGCAGCTCACCCAGCTCTCCGTGCTGTCGGACTTCGTGCGCATCCGCGAGGAGTCGCGCACCAACACCGCCGTGATCGACCCCACGACGGGCGAGCAGACGGAGATCAACGAGCGCGGCCCGCGCGTCTCCGAGCAGGAGGTGGAGCTGTTCGTCGACAAGCTGCTCTACCTCGCCAAGGGGGCGAGCGTGTGCGTGTTCGCGGGGTCGCTGCCGCGCGACGTCGACGTGGACATCTACGCGCGCCTGATCCGAGAGCTCAAGCGGCTCGACGTGCACTGTGTCGTCGACACCGACGGCGACCCGCTGCGGCGGGCCGTGCGCGCGGAGCCCGACGTGATCTCGCCCAACGTGCTCGAGGCCGAGGAGCTCGTCGGCCACGAGTTCAACGACGACGAGGACCACGCGATCGCCGTGCGCGAGATGGTCGGCCTCGGCGCGCGGGAGGGCATCATGACCGCGCCCGACGGCTGTTACGCGCTGATGGCCCCCGAGGATCCCGGCGCCGCGCGGGCGCTCTACCGCGTGCGGATGCCGGCCGGGTCGATCGAGCCGCGCGCCACGGTCGGCTCGGGCGACGCCTTCCTGGCGGGCTTCGTCGCCTCGCGCTACGCGGGCCGCTCCCCCGTCGACTGCCTCGCCTACGGCGTCGCCTGCGGCGCGGAGTCCACGCAGCATCTCGGGGCCGGCCTGGTCGACCCCGAGCGAGTCGGCCGCCTGCTGTCGGAGATCGAGGTCGAGCGCCCCGCGCTGCCCGCGGAAGTTGGGTGATTTTCCGGCCGATCGGAGACCGTCCCCGCCCAACCCGGCGGCTAGCATGGACGGCCCCACCTTCCGTCCGCCGCGAAACCTAGGATTCCTTCATGGAAGTAGAGATCGGTAGAGGCAAGAAGGCGCGCCGCGCCTATGGTTTCGACGACATCGCGATCGTCCCGAGTCGCCGCACGCGCGACCCCGACGACGTCGACATCACGTGGACACTCGGGCCCTACCGCTTCGAGCTGCCGCTGCTCGCGTCGGCGATGGACGGCGTGGTTTCCCCGGAGACGGCCGGCGTCCTCGGGCGCCTCGGCGGCCTGGCGGTGCTCAACCTCGAAGGCATCTGGACCCGCTATGAGGACGCGGACGCCCAGCTCGAGCGGATCTCCCACCTCGATCGCGAAGATGCGACGCGCGAGATGCAGGAGATCTACTCCGAGCCCGTCAAGCCGGAGCTGATCGCCCAGCGGATCGAGGAGATCAAGGCCCAGGGCGTGGTCGCCGCCGCGTCGCTCACGCCGCAGCGGGTCGAGGAGCACTACGAGCTCGCGCTCGAGGCCGGCCTCGACATCCTCGTCATCCAGGGCACGGTGATCTCCGCGGAGCACGTGTCCACGCAGGGCCACGTCCTCAACCTCAAGGAGTTCGTCCGCGAGGTACCGGTCCCCGTCGTCCTCGGCGGCTGCGCGAGCTACTCGACCGGGCTGCACCTCATGCGCACGGGCGCGGCCGGCGTGCTCGTCGGCGTCGGCCCCGGCGCGGCCTGCACCACCCGCGGCGTGCTCGGCATCGGCGTCCCGCAGGCGACCGCGATCGCGGACGTCGCGGCGGCTCGCTCGCAGCACATGCTCGAGACGGGCGAGTACTGCAAGGTGATCGCCGACGGCGGCATGCGCACCGGCGGTGACGTCGCGAAGGCGATCGCCTGCGGCGCCGACGCGGTCATGGTCGGCTCGCCGCTAGCGCGCGCCTACGAGGCGCCGGGCCACGGCTTCCACTGGGGCATGGCGACCTTCCACTCCTCGCTGCCGCGCGGCGCCCGCGTCGCGACGGTCCAGAACGGGTCGATGGAGGAGATCATCACCGGCCCCGCGCACGAGAACGACGGCACGTTCAACCTGATCGGCGGCCTGCGGACGTCAATGGCCACCTGCGGCTATCAGGACATCGCGGAGTTCAACCGCGCGGAGCTGATGATCGCGCCGTCCCTGCAGACGGAGGGCAAGCAGCTCCAGCGCGACCAGCAGATCGGCATGGGGGCGCGGTCGAACGGGGTCGCGCTTGTCGCCGACTGAGCTCCGCTCAGAGGGGCACGGGTCCGCCCTCGCGGCGGATCAGCCCCTGGAGGAGCTCGCGCTCGAGCGCGAGGTCGCGACCGACGAGGTCATCGTCCTCGACTACGGCGGCCAGTACTCGCAGCTGATCGCCCGCCGCGTGCGCGAGTGCGGCGTGTTCTCCGAGCTGCTGCCGCACCACGTCGGCGTGGAGGAGGTGCGCCGCCGCCGCCCGAAGGGGCTGATCCTGTCCGGCGGGCCGGCGTCGGTGTACGCGGACGGCGCGCCGCGGCTCGAGCCCGAGCTGCTGGAGCTCGGGATCCCCGTGCTCGGCATCTGTTACGGCATGCAGGCGCTGGTCCTCACGCTCGGCGGCCGCGTCGAGGGGGCCGAGGTGGGGGAGTTCGGGCGCTCGCAGCTGACCGTGGCCGAGCCCGGCCGCCTGCTGGCCGGCACGCCGCCGGAGCAGAGCTGCTGGATGTCGCACCGCGACAGCGTGTACTCCGCGCCGCCGGGGTTCCGCGAGCTCGCGAGCTCCAGCCAGTCCCCGGTCGCGGCGCTGGAGGACGTCGAGCGCGGCCTCTACGGCATCCAGTTCCATCCCGAGGTCGTCCACACGCCCTACGGCCAGCACGTGCTGACCACGTTCCTCGAGGAGATCTGCGGCTGCGCGCGGACCTGGAGCCCGGCCTCGATCATCGAGGAGCAGATCGAGCGCATCCGCGCGCAGGTCGGCGGCGGCCGTGTCATCTGCGGACTGTCGGGCGGGGTCGACTCCTCCGTCGCCGCGCTGCTCGTGCACCGCGCGGTCGGCGACCAGCTGACGTGCGTGTTCGTCGACCATGGGTTGATGCGCAAGAACGAGGGCGAGCAGGTCATCTCGGCCTTCCGCGACCACTTCAAGGTCCCGCTCGTCGCCGTCGACGCCGAGGACCGCTTCCTCGCCCGCCTCGCGGGCCTGTCGGAGCCCGAGGCCAAGCGCAAGGCGATCGGCGCGGAGTTCATCCGCGTCTTCGAGGAGGAGGCGACCACGCACGAGGGTGCGGACTACCTCCTGCAGGGCACGCTCTACTCCGACGTCCTCGACTCGGGCGGCGGCACCGGCGCGGCGACGATCAAGTCGCACCACAACGTCGGCGGCCTGCCGGATGACCTCGAGTTCCAGCTCGTCGAGCCGCTGCGCGCCCTGTTCAAGGATGAGGTGCGCGCCGTCGGTGCAGAGCTCGGGCTGCCCGAGCGGCTCGTCTGGCGCCAGCCCTTCCCCGGCCCCGGCCTCGCGATCCGGATCGTCGGCGGCGAGGCGACGAAGGCGCGTCTGGACACGCTGCGCAACGCCGACGCGATCCTCCAGGACGAGATCCGCACGGCCGGCCTGTACCGCGAGCTGTGGCAATCCTTCTGCGTGCTGCCGGACATCCGCACCGTCGGGGTCCAGGGCGACGAGCGCACCTACGGCTACGTCGTGGCGATCCGCGCCGTCACGTCGGATGACGCCATGACGGCCGACTGGGCGCGCCTGCCCTACGACCTCCTGGAGCGGATCGCCTCGCGCATGATCAACGAGATCCGCGAGGTCAACCGGGTGGTGCTGGACATCACGTCCAAGCCGCCCGGCACGATCGAGTGGGAATAGCGCCCGAGACAGTCCGCGATCTCTGGGTCCACTCCCGCGAGGAGTCCGAGCGGGCCGAGCGCGAACTGGAGCCGGCCGCGCTGCGCCGGGCGCTCGTCGCGCTGGCGGTGGCGGGATCCGGCGGCGACGCCCAGGGCTTCCGCGCCGAGGTCCGCCGCGTCATGCTCGCGGCGCGCAAGCTCGGCATGGACCCGGTGCCGCTGTTCGACGCGGCCTCGGCGCTCGTGGACGTGCCGGACGTGGCGGCGCGCGAAGCGCTGATCACGTCGCCGCGCGAATAGCCTGGCTAGGAGAACTTGTCCCAGGCCTGCAGGAGCGGCAGCGGGTCGACCGCGTGGCCGCCGCTGTACCAGCCGGGGCCGGTCCAGACCTCGAAGTGCAGGTGGCAGCCGTCCGCGTCGCCGGTGT
Source organism: Solirubrobacterales bacterium (assembly GCA_038327685.1). GTDB lineage: Bacteria > Actinomycetota > Thermoleophilia > Solirubrobacterales > Solirubrobacteraceae > DASQFQ01. The sequence goes on along the minus strand of JBBQLH010000002.1, from coordinate 76,427 downwards.
CGCCGACGAATCCGATCGGCTGGCCCGTGTAGACGTGGTCGCCCTGATCGACCAGGGCGGCGTCGCGCAGGTGCATGTAGGCGTAGTCGTAGCTCGTGTGGTCGCCGTCGATGACGAGGTAGTTGCCCGCCCGGGACTGGTACCGCTTGAACTTCACGACGCCGGCGGTGGCCGCGACCATCGGGGTCCCGCACTTGGCGAAGGTGTCCTGGCCCATGTGCCCGCGGCCGCCACCGAACGCCGCGGCGCCGGTGCCAAACGTATGGGGGCCGCGGATCGGGAAGATGTTGCGCTGGAAGAGGAAGGAGCCCGGGACCGTGCCGGCCGGCGCCGTGCCGGGCTGAACCTGGGAGGAGGAGGCGGTGGCGCCGGAGGAGGATTGCGCGGACACTCGGAAGGCGTAGCGCCCGGCGCGCTGCACCTTGCCGCCGGCCATGCCGTCCCAGGTCACCATCTGCGGCGTCTCGGGCGGGACGAGGCCGGGCTCCCAGCTCGTGATCGCGACGCCGTCGGAGAGGCGGATGAGCTGGACCGTGACGCTGGCCGGTTGGGAGCCATGCACCATGTAGGAGACCTGGGCCATGCGCTCGGCGCCGTAGAAGACGCGGTTGCCCTGCACCTCGACGTCGATCCCGAGGTCGTTGCCGGCGCGGGTCGGGGCGGGCGGCGCCGCGGTGTCGATCGTGAGCGGGACGGCGGTGGGCGCGGACTCGGCGCCGTCGACGGAGACGAGCACGACGGGGCCGCTGACGGCGGTGCGCGGAACGCGCGCGTCGACGTACTTCTTGCGGGTGCGAAGCGGCGCGACGGCGACATCGTCGGCCGCGCCCCTGAGGCCCTCGAAGACGACGGAGTCGACGTGCGCCAGGCCGCGCCCGCGCACGCGCACGCGCGAGCCCACGCGGGCGGAGCTGACCCCGGCGCAGGACGTGCGGCAGACCAACGCACGCAGCTTCGGCGCCGGGCCGGCCTGCGCGCCGCCCGTGGGCGGGGTCGCGGCAGCCGCCGCCGTGGTCGCCAGACCGGCGAAGACGAGACCGAGCAGATATGCGTATGTCCATCGCGGCCGAGTGCGGCCGGCGATCACCGCTGAATGCGGCAAGGCGCCCCTCTGTTTTGACCTGTCTCGCCTACGGGGTTAGCTGACGGGCTCGCGCGTTATGCGCTACCAGGTGGCACTACCTGGATTCGCCCCTGAACTCGGTTCCCCCGCTCCGTCTCTCTCAGCAGACGAACTCGGCAGACTTATGGAGCGCGGCAGTATACGCCTGCTCCGGGCGGTAACAGCGGCAGCCGATTGCCCGCTATCATTGACCGCCGCCGCGCGGTCTCGCGTGGCGTTCGCACGCCTGCCATGAAGACCTACGTCGCCACCCCACTCGACCGAGAGCGCAACTGGCTGCTCGTGGATGCCGAGGGCCAGACCCTCGGCCGTCTCGCGACCCAGATCGCCGACGCGCTGCGCGGCAAGCGCAAGCCGACCTACACGCCTCACATCGACACGGGCGACTTCGTCGTGGTGATCAACGCGGAGAAGATCTCCGTGACGGGCAACAAGCGTGCCGAGAAGCGCTACTACCGGCACTCGGGGTACCCCGGCGGCCTGAAGTCGCGCACGCTCAACGAGATGCTCGACCGCCGCCCCGAGGAGGTCATCCGCCTCGCCGTGCGCGGCATGCTGCCTCGCAACCGCCTCGCGCGCAGGCAGATCACCAAGCTCAAGATCTACGCGGGGCCGCAGCACCCCCACGCCGCGCAGATGCCGCAACCCCTGGAGATCAAGACCTGATGGCCAAAGAGAAGCGTCCCGACGACACCGAGCCCGAGGCGACCCCGCCCGCCGACGAGGCAGCGCCCGACGCGCCCGCCGCCGAGCAGCCGACTCCCGCTGAGGAGCCTGCGGTCGAGGAGCCGGTCGCTGAGGAGCCCGCTCCCGCTGAGGAGCCGGTCGCCGAGGAGCCCGCTCCCGCTGAGGAGCCCGCGGTCGAGCAGCCCGTCGCCGAGGAGCCGGTCGCCGAGGAGCCCGCTCCCGCTGAGGAGCCCACGGTCGAAGAGCCCGTCGCTGAGGAGCCCGCTCCGGCTGAGGAGCCCGCCGCCGAGCCGGTCGCCGAGGCCGACGCGGACGACGACGAGGCCGCCGAGCCGGTCGCCGAGGCCGACGCGGACGACGACGAGGAGGAGGCGGCTCCGCGCGAGAAGCCGGCCATCCCCGGCATGGACCTCGAGGTCGACATCGTCCGCGAGGGCGAGACCCCGCTACGTGGCGAGGGCTCCGGCTACGACGAGGACGTGGAGGACGGCGCGGATGCCGACGGCGACGACGACGACGTCGCCTCGCAGCCGATCGCCGTCGAGATCAACCTCGCCGCCGGCGCGCGCTACCGCGCCACCGGCAAGCGCAAGACCTCGGTCGCGCGCGTGATCCTCAAGCCCGGCACGGGCGCCTACCTGATCAACGGCCGCACGCTCGAGCAGCACTTCCCGCGCTTCACGCTCCAGCGCAACATCCGGCAGCCGCTCGAGACGGTCGGCTACCAGGAGCGCATGGACGTCGTCGCCAAGATCCACGGCGGCGGGGTCTCGGCCCAGGCCGGCGCGCTGCGCCACGGCGTCTCGCGCGCGCTCATCGACGCCGACCCCAACCTCCGCTCCGAGCTCAAGCGCCGCGGCTTCCTCACGCGTGACCCGCGCGTGAAGGAGCGCAAGAAGGCCGGCCTCAAGAAGGCCCGCAAGCGGCCGCAGTTCTCGAAGCGCTAGCGGGTTTGTCCCGCCGCCTGTTCGGCACGGACGGCGTCCGCGGCGTCGCGGGCGAGTTCCTCACGGCGGACATGGCGCTCGGGCTGGCGCGCGCGGCGACCACGCGCGCCGCCTCCCCCTCGCGCCCGGCGCGGGTGCTCGTCATCCGCGACACGCGTGAGTCGGGCGAGATGCTCGAGGCGGCTGTCGCCGCCGGCATCGCCGCGGCGGGCGGCGAGGCGCTGCTCGGCGGCGTGCTGCCGACGCCCGGCGCGCCGCTGCTGATCAGCCGCTACGGGCTCGACCTCGGGGTCGTGATCTCCGCGTCGCACAACCCCTACCGCGACAACGGCATCAAGTTCTTCGGGGGCGACGGCTTCAAGCTCTCCGACGACACGGAGTTCGAGATCGAGGCGCTGCTCGACGACCCGCCGCCGCACTCCGCCGACATCGGCGCGGTCCGCAGGCTCCACGGCGCGCTCGAGGACTACCTGCGCGGGCTGCACCTGCGCTTCGCCGAGCTCGACCTCAGCAGCCGGCACGTGCTGCTCGACTGCGCCAACGGCGCGACCCACCGCGCCGCGCCCGAGATCTTCCGCCGCCTCGGCGCGGAGGTCGACCTGGTCGCGGCCGACCCGGACGGGCGCAACATCAACGACGGCTGCGGCTCCACCCACGTCGAGGGCCTCGCGGCCACGATGCGTGACGGGCGCTACGACGCCGGCTTCGCCTTCGACGGCGACGGCGACCGCGTCCTCGCGGTCGACCGCGCCGGCACGGTGGTCGACGGCGACGAGCTGATCGCGCTCGCCGCTCTGCACCTGCGCGCGACCGACCGCCTCCCGGGCAACGGGGTGGCGGTGACCGTGATGACGAACTACGGCTTCCATACGGCGATGCGGGCCGCCGGCGTCGAGGTCGCGACCACGCCGGTCGGCGACCGCTACGTGCTCGAGGTGCTGCGCGAGCGCGGCTGGGCGCTCGGCGGCGAGCAGTCCGGCCACATCATCGACACCGGCTTCGTGCCCTCGGGCGACGGCATCGCGGCCGCGTTGCTCACGCTCGAGGCGCTCGGCGGCGGCGACCTGGCCGACCGCCGCGCGATGGAGAAGCTGCCCCAGCGGCTCGTCAACGTGCGGATGGCCGATCGCGCCGCCCTCGCCGCCGCCACGACCGCCAGCGGCGAGGCGATCAAGCGCGAGGCGGCCGCGCTCGAGGGCCGCGGGCGCGTGCTCGTCCGTCCCAGCGGCACCGAGCCGCTCGTCCGGGTGATGGTCGAGGCCCCGACCGAGCAGGAGGCGGACGCCGCATGCGCCCGGCTCGTCGCAGCGGTCGAGGACTCGACGAACGGCGGGGCAGGAGCCCCCGAGCCGCTCTAGAATCGCCCACTCATGTGCGGAATCGTCGGCTATGTGGGACCGCGCGCGGTCCAGGACGTCCTCCTCGCGGGGCTTGAGAAGCTCGAGTACCGGGGCTATGACTCCGCGGGCATCTCGGTGCTCTGCGACGGCCACTTCGAGTCCGTGCGCTCCGTCGGCAACCTCAGCGCCCTGCGTACGGCCATCGGTGAGGACGCCGCGGACGACGGCGGCGGGGTAGCGGTCGCGGCGCCGCCCGCGACGACCGGGATCGGCCACACCCGTTGGGCCACCCACGGCCGCGTCACCGAGGCCAACGCGCACCCGCACTACGACACCGACGACCGCGTCCATGTCGTCGTCAACGGGATCGTCGAGAACTACATGCTCCTCAAAGAGGAGCTGCAGGCCTCCGGCGCCGTCTTCACGTCCGAGACCGACGCGGAGGTCATCGCCCACCTGATCTCTCGGCACCTCGACGAGGGCGACCAGCTCGTCGACGCCGTCCTGCGCGCCTACGGCCGGCTCCGCGGCCACTACGCGTTCGTTGCCGCGGCCGCCGACGAGCCGGACCTCCTCGTCGGCGCCCGCAAGGAGTGCCCGCTGATCGTCGGCCGCGGTGACGACGAGCAGTTCATCGCCTCCGCCATCCCCGCCTTCCTGGCGCATACCCGCCGCGTGCAGCTGATCGAGAACGACGAGATCGTCGTCGTGCGCCGCGACGGAGTCGAGTTCCTCAGCGCCGCCGGCGAGACCGTGGAGCGGTCGGTCGACGAGGTCGACTGGACCGAGGAGGTCGCCGAGAAGGGCGGCTACGAGACCTTCATGCTCAAGGAGATCTACGAGCAGGCGGACGCAGTCGCCGAGACGATCGCCGACCGCACGGTCCGCCCCGACGGCGTCGACCTCGACGGGCTCGGCTCCATCGACGACGCCTTTCTGCGCGACTGCAACCGCATCGTCGTCGTCGCCTGCGGCACCTCCTACCACGCCGGCCTCATCGGGCGCTACGCGCTCGAGCAGTGGGCGCGCGTCCCGGTCGAGATGGACATCGCCTCCGAGTACCGCTACCGCGATCCGGTGGTCGGGCAGGGCGACCTCGTCATCGGCATCACCCAGTCGGGCGAGACCGCCGACACGCTCGCCGCCATGCGCCTGGCCAAGGAGCGCGGCGCGAAGGTGCTCGCCGTCACGAACATCATGGGCTCGCAGGCCACCCGCGACGCCCATGGCGTCCTCTACACGCGCGCCGGGCTCGAGGTCGGCGTGGCCGCCACGAAGACCTTCGTCGCCCAGGTCGCCGCGATGTACCTGCTCGCGCTGCGGCTGGCAGAGCTGCGCGGCACGCTTGCGCGCGAGCGCCTGTGCGAGCTCGTCGCCGAGCTCAAGCGGATCCCGCACTACATCGACGCGATGCTCTCGGGCGGACTGATGGCCGCGATCGACCGCACGGCCGAGCGCCACCACCAGGCCGAGTTTTTCCTCTATCTCGGCCGCCACGTCGGCCTGCCGGTGTGCCTCGAGGGCGCACTCAAGCTCAAGGAGATCTCCTACATCGCCACCGACGCCTACGCGGCCGGCGAGATGAAGCACGGCCCGATCGCGCTGCTGAGCGAGCAGACGCCGGTCGTCGTCGTCGCCACCGACTCGCCCGTGCTAGAGAAGGTCGTCTCGAACATGCAGGAGGTGCGGGCCCGCGGCGCGCACGTGATCGCCGTCGCGACCGAGGGCGACCTGGGCATCGGCGAGCACGCCGAGGAGGTCCTGCGGATCCCGCGGACCGACTGGATGCTCCAGCCGCTCCTCGCCGTCATCCCGCTGCAGCTGCTGGCCTACCGGATCGCGCGCCTGCGCGGCCTCAACGTCGACCAGCCGCGCAACCTCGCCAAGACCGTCACCGTCGAGTAGCGTCAGCCCTCCTCGGCCGTCGCCTCGTGCGGCGCGCCGACCGGCTTGGACTGCGACGACCCGCGCTGGCGCAGGTAGACGCTGAAGATCGCCATGCTGCCGACGGCGAGGAACTCCGACTGCCAGTTCTGCAGCGTCGCCTCCCAGAAGTCGGCGGTGCTGATGTACGCGAGCCAGTTCACGGTGGGCTGCAGGTGCTGGATCTGGTCGGCGTTGTAGACGCTCCAGCCCGTCACGGATTGGCCGAACCAGGAGCCGATCCAGATCACGCCCATCACGATCAGCAGCGAGTTCGAGAGCAGCCACAGCCGCAGGCCCCTGGCCTTCGCCCACTTCGGTGAGCTCTCGAGCGCGTATCGGCCGATCTTCTGCTCCTCGTCGGACTCCCGGCCGACCGCGTCGAGCCGCTTGGACTCGGTCGACCCCTTCTGGACGAGCCACACGCCGGTCAGGATGAAGATCGTGAACTGCAGGTACTCCGACTGCCAGTTCTCCATCACCGCCTGGCCGAACGAGGACGAGGTCACGTAGCGCCACAGCGTCAGCGTTTCCGGCTGCTGGTGGAGCAGCTTGGCGTGGGCGACCTCCTCGTCGTTGTAGAGCGCGTGGCCGGCGATCGCCTGCGCGACGAGCACGACCAGGAACAGCCCCAGGAAGAACACCGACAGGCCGTTGTTGCGCAGGAACCGCACGCGCGCTCAGTGATGCGTCAGGCCGATGGCCGTGAACGTCACGAGCCCGGCCGCGATCAGGACGATGTAGATGACGAACATGGCACGCATCGGTTGCGAGCCACGCTACCCGCGCGAGCGGGAGAGCTACCCTCGGCGCCTGACCGCTCGGGAGCGCGCTGAACCTCGACCTCGGACCGGCCGCCGGAGGGTCTAGACGTTCGGATAGTGGTCGCCGCCTGAGCGCCGATTCAGAATCGGACCGGTCGAGCAGGACGCTCGACCGCCTCGGTCGGGGCGCGCCTTCCACTCCGATGGACATTCGGACCAGCGTGGCGGGCACCGGCAAGTCCACCGCTTTGTTGGCCGTTAGTCATTCAGACCCGCCCACACCGACGTGGGCGAGGGGACCAGGAAGGTTATGACGCCGCATCTCGCCGCAACGCTGACGATCCACGAGCCGCACGTCGCCGGGGCCACCGCCGCCGGCGAGGGGGTGCTGACGGCGCCGCTGCTCGCGGCGGTTCCGTCGCCCCTGCACGACACGCGGCCGGATCTCGATGACGCCTGTCTGCCCGCCCTGTGGCGGCGGGAGGCGCTTCATCGCCGCTTGCTGGGCGTGTTCGATGTCGCCGGAGCAAGCCTCGTGCTGTTCCTCGTGCTGGGCATGACGGCGGGGAGCCATGCCGCGATCGCCGCGATGGTCGGCATGCCGCTGCTGGTCGTTCCCTTCAAGATCGCCGGTCTCTACGACCGAGACGAGCTCCGGCTCGTCCACTCAACCCTCGACGAAATGCCGCTGCTGCTTCAGCTCACCGGCCTGTTCGCCCTCTGCGTCACGATCGTTCATTCGGCCGCGGTCCAGTCGGCGACGCTCGACGCCTGGCAGATCGCCACGCTGTGGACCGGTTCGTTCGCGGCTGTCGTGATCGGGCGCATGGCCGCGCGGTCGCTCGCGGGTCGGATCGCGCCGAGCGAGCGCTGCCTGGTGATCGCCGACCCGCAGCACTCGGAGCGCATCCGCGAGCGCCTGGGATCGAGCGCCGCGCGGGCCACGGTCGTCGCGTCCCTACCGCTCACCGGCAAGATCCTCGAAGCGCTCGACACGCCCGAGAGCCTTCGCCACGTCGTCTCCGAGCTGCGCGTGCACAGGATCATCCTGGCGCCGGCGACGATCGACACGAGCGACGTCTCGGAGCTGATCCGCGTCGCCAAGGCGGTCGGCGTTCGGGTGAGCGTGCTGCCGCGCATCTTCGAGGCCGTAGGCGCCGCGGTCGAGTTCGACGACGTGGACGGGTTGACCATGCTCGGCATTCGTCGCTTCGGCCTCGTGGGCTCGTCCCGGCTTCTCAAGCGCGTCGTCGACATCGTCGCCGCCTCGGTCGGACTCCTGCTGGTCGCTCCGCTGATGACCGCGATCGCGATCGCGATCCGGCTCGACTCGAAGGGCTCGGTCTTCTTCCGTCAGCCGCGCGTCGGCCGCGACGGGCGGCACTTCAGCATCTTCAAGTACCGGTCGATGGTGGCCGACGCAGACGACCAGAAGGACCACGTGCGTGCACTCAACGAGGCCGGTGTCGGGCTCTTCAAGATCACGCAGGACCCGCGCGTGACGCGTGTGGGCGCCATCCTGCGCCGCACGTCGCTCGACGAGCTCCCCCAGCTCTTCAACGTCCTGCGCGGGGAGATGAGCCTCGTCGGCCCGCGGCCGCTCGTGATCGACGAGGACGCCATGGTGGTGGGTCTCGACAGGAGCCGGCTTCACCTCACACCCGGGATGACCGGCCCATGGCAGGTCCTGGGGACGCGCGTGCCGATGCAGGAGATGGTCGCGATCGACTACCTCTACGTGTCCAACTGGTCGCTGTGGCTGGACGTGAAGCTGCTGGTACGGACCTTGCGGCACGTGCTGCGGCGCGGCAACGTCTGACGTTGAGCAGACGCCGGTCAGCCTCATCGACGAAGCGTCCACCGCGACAGTCTGGTCGGCCCGCTTCCGTTGGTTGGACATGCCGATAGTCGAGACGGACACCCTGATCGCGGCTCCCCACACTGACACCGCGCTGCCCGCGTGCCGCTTCTGCGCCGCTCCGCTGCGCCACACGTTCGCCGACCTCGGCATGTCGCCGCTGTGCGAGAGCTACGTGCCGCCCGAGCGGGTCAATGAGATGGAGCCGTTCTACCCGCTGCACGCAAAGCTCTGCGAGGGCTGCCTGCTCGTGCAGCTCGAGGAGTTCGTGACCGCTGATCACATCTTCAGCGAGTACGCGTACTTCTCCTCCTACTCGGATTCCTGGGTCGCGCACGCTCGCGCGTACGTGGAGATGGCCATCGAGCGCTTCGGGCTCGGCCCCGCCAGCCTCGTCATGGAGGTTGCGAGCAACGACGGCTACCTCCTGCGCCACGTCCTCGAGCGCGGCATCCCCGCGCTCGGCATCGAGCCCGCGGCCAACGTCGCCGAGGTGGCGCGCGAGCTCGGGATCGAGACGATCGTGCGCTTCTTCGGCCGCGAGACGGCCGCCGACCTGGTCGCCGACGGGCGCCGCGCGGACCTGCTGGCCGCGAACAACGTCATGGCGCACGTGCCGGACCTCAACGACTTCGTCGCCGGCATTCAGATGGTGCTCGCGCCGCGCGGGGTCGCGACGATCGAGGTGCCGCACCTTCTGCGCCTGGTCGAGGACAACCAGTTCGACACGATCTACCACGAGCACTTCCAGTACTTCTCGTTCCTGTCGGCCCAGAAGGTGCTCGCCGCCCACGGCCTCGAGGTCTTCGACGTCGATGAGCTCAAGAGCCACGGCGGCTCGCTGCGCTACTACGCCCAGCGGGTGGACACCGGCAACCGGCCGATCGAGCAGCGCGTGCACGACCTGATCGAGCGCGAGCGCGCGCTCGGGTATCACACGCTCGAGGGGCACCAGGCGTTCGCCGCGCGCGTCGAGGAGGCCAAGTGGAGCCTGCTCGAGTTCCTCATCGCCAAGCGCCGCGAGGGCAAGCGCATCGCCGGCTACGGCGCGCCGGGCAAGGGCAACACGCTGCTCAACTACTGCGGGATCCGCACCGACCTGCTCGACTACACGGTCGACCGGAACCCGTATAAGCAGGGCCAGTTCCTCCCGGGGACCCACATCCCGATCCTGCACCCCGAGGTGCTCGAGCGGGACCGCCCGGACTACATCCTCATCCTGCCCTGGAACCTCAAGCATGAGATCGCGGCCCAGCTCGAGTACGCCCGCGAGTGGGGCGCGCAGTTCATCGTCCCCATCCCGAAGGTGGAGGTGCTGTGAAGGTCGTCCTCTTCTGCGGCGGCCAGGGCCTGCGCATGCGCGAGGCCTCCGAGGTCGCACCCAAGCCGATGATCCCGGTCGGCAATCGGCCGATCCTGTGGCACGTCATGAAGTACTACGCGCACTTCGGCCTCACCGACTTCGTGCTCTGCCTCGGCTATAAGCCCGAGATGATCAAGCACTTCTTCCTCACCTACAGCGAGGCGATGGCGAACGACTTCGTCCTCTCCGAGGGCGGTGCGAAGGTCCATCTGCTCAAGACCGACATCCACAACTGGAACATCACCTTCGTCGACACGGGGCTGCACGCGTCGATCGGCGAGCGGCTCCGGGCCGTCCGGCACCTCCTGCGCGACGACGAGATGTTCCTGGCGAACTACGGCGACACGCTCACCGACGCGCACCTGCCGACGATGATCGAGCGTGTGAAGTCCACGGGCGTCTCCGCGAGCTTCCTCGCCGTGAAGCCGAACTACAGCTTCCACGTGGTCAACGTCAACGACGACGGGCGCGTGGCGAAGATCAGCGACGTCACGAAGTCCGACATGTGGATCAACGGAGGCTACTTCGTCATGCGCTCGTCCTTCCTGGACGATCTGCGCCCTGGCGAGGATCTCGTCGAGGCGCCGCTCGAGAGGGCGATCGCCGCGGGCAGCGTGCTGGCCCACCGCCACGAGGGCTTCTGGGCGCCGATGGACACGCTCAAGGAGAAGCAGTGGCTCGAGAGCCTGCACGAGAGCGGGCAGGCTCCGTGGGAGCTGTGGGCGGCCGGCCCTGAGGCCGGCTCTGAAGTCGCGCAGCTAGCCTCCGCCTGATGCTGCCGCTACAGATGGGCCGCCCCGGGGCGGCCCCCATCCGCGTGCTCGCGATCGGCGCCCATCCGGACGACGCCGAGATCGGGTGCGGAGGGACGATCCTCCGACTGATCCGCGACGGCGCGATCTCGGCGGTCTGCTGGCTCGTGCTCACCGGCGAGCAGGCGCGCGCTCAGGAGGCACGCTCCAGCGCCGAGGCGATCCTCGAGGGCGCGCCCGAGACGCTGATCCTCCAGCGCGACTTCCGCGACGGATTCCTTCCCTATGAGGGGGCCGCGGTGAAGGGGTTCTTCGAGGAGGTCAAGCGTGACTTCTCGCCCGACCTCATCCTCACGCACCAGCGCCACGACCTCCACCAGGACCACCGCACCGCCTGCGAGCTGACCTGGAACACGTTTCGCGACCACTTCATCCTCGAGTACGAGGTGCCCAAGTACGACGGCGACATGGGCCGGCCGAACGTCTTCGTGACGCTCGAGGACGAGATCTGCCGGCGCAAGATCGACCACCTGATGACGCATTTCGGCACGCAGGTGCCCAAGCGCTGGTTCAACGAGGACCTGTTCTCCGGACTGATGCGGCTGCGCGGCATGGAGTGCAACTCGCCGACCTCGTACGCGGAGGCCTTCTACTGCCGCAAGGCGGTGCTCGGTTGAGCACGGAGGAGACCGCGTACGAGCTCATGCGCCGCCTGTACCCGCTGTGTCGCAGCCTGACCGGCGACGGTGTGCGGGAGACGTTCGACATCCTCTCCGAGCACATACCGATCACGCGCACCGAGGTGCCGAGCGGCACGCAGGTGTTCGATTGGATCGTGCCCGACGAGTGGAACCTCCGCGACGCGTACGTGGCGGCGCCGGACGGCACGCGCGTGATCGACTTCCGCGAGTCCTCGCTGCACGTCGTGTCCTACAGCGAGCCGGTGCGCGCCACGCTGCCGCTCGAGCAGCTGCGGGAGCGCCTGTTCACCCTCCCCGAGCAGCCGGACCTGATCCCGTACCGAACGTCGTATTACTCGCGCACCTGGGGCTTCTGCCTGCCGCACCGCCGCCTGGCCGAGCTCGAGCCGGGCGACTATGAGGTGGTGATCGACTCCACGCTCGAGCCCGGCCATCTCACCTATGGCGAGGTCGTCCTCGACGGCTCCGGCGACGAGGAGGTGCTGATCTCGACCTACGTCTGCCACCCGTCGCTCGCCAACGACAACCTCTCGGGCGTCGCGGTGGCCGCGATGCTGGCGAAGGAGCTCTCGCAGCGCCGGCTGCGCCACACCTACCGGATCGTGTTCGCCCCGGGCACGATCGGCCCGCTGTCCTGGCTGCACGAGAACCGGGACACGCTCGACCGGATCGCGCACGGACTGACCCTCTCCTGCATCGGCGACGACGGCGGCCTGACGTACAAGCGCAGCCGGCGCGGCGACGCCGAGGTCGACCGCGCCGTCGCGATGGTGCTGCGCGACTCGGGCAGGCCGCACAGGATCCTCGACTGGGATCCCTGGGGCGGCGACGAGCGCCAGTTCTGCTCGCCGGGGTTCAACCTGCCCGTCGGGACGCTGATGCGCACGCCACACGGCGAGTTCGACGGTTACCACACTTCGGCGGACTCGCTCGAGCGGATCCGGCCCGAGTCACTCGCCGAGGCCGTGGACACGTGCCTCGCGATCGTGGACGTGCTCGAGACCAATCGCCGCTTCACCAACCTCAGCCCCTACGGTGAGCCGCAGCTCGGGCGCCGCGGCCTCTACCGGTCGGCCGGCGGGGCCGTGTCGTCGCCGGACGACGAGCGGGCGCTTCTGTGGGTGCTCAACCTGAGCGACGGGGACGCGTCGCTGGTCGACATCGCCGACCGCTCCGGCATCGCGTACCGGGTCATCAGACGTGCGGCTGAGCGGCTCGAGCAGGCGGAGTTGCTGGGACCGACCGGTAGTCCGGCCACGCCTGGTCTCGCTCGGAGATGAGCCGCTCCTCGGCCGGCGGCCACTCGATGCCGACGGCCGGGTCATCCCAGCGCACGCCGCTCGCGGCCTCGGGCACGTACTCGTGGGTCATCTGGTAGACGACCTCGCAGTCGTCGACCAGCGTCTGGTACCCCTGCGCGAAGCCCTCCGGGACGAGCAGCTGGCGCCGGTTCTCGGGGGTCAGGTCGACACCGAGCCAGTCGAGGTGACTCGGCGAGTCCGGGCGGAGATCGACCATCACGACCCAGACGGCGCCGCGCGTGCAGCGCACGAGCTTGTTCTCTGCGTGCGGGGCCTCCTGGAAGTGGAGGCCCCGGAGCGTATGGCGCTGCGGGCTGTGAATCGTGCTGGCCTGCACGAACCGCGTCGGGAGCCCGTGGTCCGCGAACTCCCGCTCGCAGAACACGCGCGACAGAGCGCCGCGCTCGTCGCCGCGGGGCTCGACGTCGATGATCGCCGCGTCCCGCAGCTTCGTGCGCGTGAAGATCATCGGGTCAGCCGACCGCGACCGACGTCCAGCGCAGTTCCTCGTCGAGCCGGCCCGCGTCCTGCAGCTCGCGGACGCGCTTGATGCGCAGGCCGCGCGGACCAGTGAAGTCGTCGACCGTCATGCCCCACTCGGCGTAGGCGCGCGCGAGCTCCTCGGCGCCGCGCCTGACCGTCCATCGCGGCGCGGCGGCCGGCAGGACGCGTGCGAGCTTCGAGCAGTCCACGCGATAGGAGCGGGTGTCCGGCTCGCCGCCGCCCGCGGCGAACCTTGCCGTGGCGCCGGTGACCCCGGCGACGATCTCGGCGACCTCGCGGATCGTGTAGTTCTCGTCCGTCGAGCCGACGTTGAACGCCTGGTCATGGACCAGCTCGCGCGGGGCCTCGAGCACCGCCAGCGCGGCGCGCGAGATGTCCTCGATGTGCACGAGCGGGCGCCACGGGGTGCCGTCGCTCTGGAGCACGATCTCACCGGTCGTGTGCGCCCAGCCGACGAGGTTGTTGACCACGACGTCGAGACGCAGTCGCGGTGACACGCCGTAGGCCGTCGCGTTGCGCAGGTAGGTCGGGGTGAAGTCGCCGTCCGCGAGCGGGGAGATGTCCTGCTCGGCGAGGACCTTGGAATGGCCGTAGGCCGTCTGGGGCGCGAACCCGGCGGTCTCGTCAAGCGCGTCCACGCCCGGGCCCTTGCCGTAGAGGCTACAGGAGGAGAAGAAGACGAAGCGCGAGACGCCGGCCTGCTTGGCCTTCTCGGCGAGCCGCGCGGAGGCGATCTGGTTGATGTCGTAGGTCGTCTGCGGGTTGAGGTCGCCGACCGGGTCGTTGCAGACGGCAGCGAGGTGCAGGACGGCGTCGAACGGCTCGAGGTCGGAGACCTCGACGTCGCGGACGTCCTTGCACAGAGACTCGATCTCGGCCGGGGCCGTCCCGAAGACGCATGGGGCGAACAGATCCGAGTCGAGCCCGACCACCTCGTGGCCGGCCCGCTGGGCGAGCGGGACCAGAACCGTGCCGATGTAGCCGTGGTGGCCGGTGACGAGAACGCGCAAGAGACCTCCTAGGGCCTGCCGAATACGTGGTAGGGGTCCCCGGGAGAGGGCCTCTAGACACACAAACGGCTGCCGGCGGCCATTTCGTACGCGACGCCCGGAAACTGCTCGCCGACCCGATCAACTCGCTGGCCTCGGAGGCGTTACGCTGGCATGCGCGGACGCCCTTGGCCGAGGGGCTTGCTCGCACCGTTGACCTCTACCGCTCCAGCCTTGCTCAGCCGCCGCCGCTCTGAGCCTTCGATCGAGCAAGTAATCGGTCCGCCGCTTCGTTGGTTGCGAGGCTTGAACCGCTTTGCGATCGCTTTGAACAGGAGACTTCAGTGGACACCGTGAATTCCGCAGGTGAACGGCCCTTGCGGCCTGGGGACATCGTCGAGGTCAGGTCCGCCGCCGAGATCCTGTCGACGCTCGACGGCGACGCCGTGGACAAGATGCCGTTCATGCCGGAGATGCTGCGCCACGTGGGTCGGCGCTACACCGTGTCGCGGCGGGTCGACAAGGTCTGCGACACCGTCACCGCCACGGGGAGCCGCCGGCTGCGCTCGACCGTCTACCTCGAAGATCTGCGCTGTGACGGATCCGGCCACGGCGGTTGTCAGGCCGGCTGCAGGCTGTACTGGAAGGAAGACTGGCTTCGCCGCGTCGACGCCGACGCCGATACCCCAGCTGTGCGCCAGGAGCCGTCCCCAGAGCTCGAGGCGGTCCTCGAGGCGGGGACGCGCACCGTGCGCGACGGGGAGACCGAGGAGACCTGGCGCTGCCAGAACACCGAGGCGCTCAAGGCCACCTCGCAGCTGCGGGTCTTCAAGGACCCCGACCAGTATTGGCGCGAGTTTCGCAACGGCAACTACGGCCGCCTCCAGTTCGTCAGGCTGATGGTGCGCGCGCTCGTGATGGAGGTGGCGCACCGGCTGGGCCTGACGAGCCAGCTGCCGCTGCGCGGCCCCCAGCCGGAGGCCCCGGAGACTGAGCGGCTCCACCTGCAGGCCGGCGAGTTCGTTCAGGTGCGCTCGCCGGAGGAGATCAAGGCCACGCTTGACGACAAGGGGATGAATCGCGGGCTTTCGTTCGACCGCGAGATGCTGCGCTACTGCGGGCAGACACTCCGGGTCAAGGCCCCGGTCAACCAGATCATCGAGGAGTCGACCGGCCGGATGATCCGGATCCGCAAGGACGCCATCATCCTCGAGGGTTCCGTGTGCTCGGGCGAGTGCAGCACGGGCCGCTGGTTCTGCCCGCGCGAGATCTACGCGTATTGGCGCGAGGCATGGCTGGTGCGCGTCGAGGACCCGGCGCAGGCCGCAGCGGGGACGACCGGGGCGTCGCTGCCGATGGTGGCCATGAGCGCGTCGCAGCCCCGTGGGCCGCACTGACGCGCCCCGGGATCGCGCGAGCGCTGGGTGCCCGCCGCTCCCGCCGCTCGCAGGTCAGCGCCGGAGCGCGCGATGGAAGGCGTCCGCCAGGTGCGTCCGGGCGGTGCGCCCGGCCTCGCGTACCCAGAAGCGCCACAGGGCGCTCCGGCACCGACGCAGCTGCGTCTCGGTCAGGTTCGCCGACCGCGCGAGTGCGTAGAGGTCGCGGGACAGGCTGGTGGGAGAGGTCTTCAACCGCTCACCCGCCGACGGGTCCAGACGGCGCCTGAACGCGGCACGGTCGACCGTGGTCGGGTAGGTGCGCGTGCGATGTGCGAGCAGGTCGTGGACGTGGGGGATCGGCCCGGCGAGCGCCAGCTCGGCGCTCAGCAGCCAGTCGGTGCGCTCGTTCTGACGGATCCGGCCCGATCGAACCAGCTGCTCGCGGCGGTAGACGCCGTAGACGGGATCGTACTTGGCGTCGCCGGCGTGGAAGAACCACAGCATGCGCTCGAAGCGGCGACTCGCCTCCGGGGAGCTCGGGAACTCGCCGGCGTACTGCTCGTAGCGGGGCGCCGCGCCCGGTGTGTGGATCGTGAAACCCGAGGTGACGCCGACGGCGTCGGGGCGACGCTCGAGCGCTCGCACGCATTCCGACAGAGCGGCCGGCTCGAGCCAGTCGTCGGCGCTGATCCAGCGAAACAGGGTGCCGCCCGACAGCTCGAGGACGCGGTTCATGTTCTCGTGCAAGCCGATATTGACGGGATTGACCGCGACGGTGACCCGCCGGTCTGCGCGCGCGTACTCCTCCAGCGTTGCGACGGTGTCGTCGTCGGAGGCGTTGTCGCAGATCACGAGTTCGATGTCCGTGAAGTCCTGGGACAGCACCGACTCGATGCAGCGCCTGACGCCCTGCGGGTCGTTGCGCACGGCCAGGCCGACCGAGAGCGCGGGCGGAGTGTTCCCGGCGCTCATCCGTGCTCCGGCTGCAGGACGGCCCGCCGCCGGCGGGCGTCGATCAGCTTCGTCAGGCGACTCCTGCCGATCCCGAACACCCGCCGGCTGACGTGAGGGGCAAGCCACCACAGCGCGGGCGCGTAGACGGCGAGTCCGAGGGCGATCGTCAGGGCGGCGCGCCCGGCCATGCCGACGCCGGCCGACTCGAGCGCCGAGCGTCCGAGCACGCAGGCGAGCGTCATCAAGAGCGAGGCGACGGCGATGCCGGACACGCGCCCGGCCAAGGTCCGCGGTGAGACGCGCATCTGGGAGAGGACGATGACGAACATCGGGATCTCGACCGCGATCATCTGGCAGACGACGAAGCATGCCGCGACCCCCTCGATCCCCCAGTGGACGCCGACCACGACCGCCAGCGGCGTCAGGCAGAGGGACGCGAGCTGGGTCCAGAACGTCACCTCGGGCCGGCCGACGGCGTCCATGTACACGGAGCCCCACGACTGAAGGCCGCGGATGAGGACGTAGACGCTGAGGATCTGCACGACGCCGACCGAGACCTCCCAGCGCGATCCGAACACGGTCGGGATCAGATCGGGGGCGACGACCATCAGGCCGAGCAGGAGCGGCAGCAGGACCGCCGCCAGGTAGCCGATGCTGTCGAGCCAGAGGGCGGCCATGCGCTCCGGCTCGTTGCGGAGACGGGAGAAGGCCGAGAAGAGCACCTCCGCGATCGGGATCGCGATCAGGCTCAGCGGGAGGACGACCATGCTCATCCCGAAGGCCCATGCGCCGAGCTCGGCGACGCTCGCGAGCTTTCCGATCAGCAGCGTGAGGACGAGCAGCTCGATCAGCCGGGCCCAGCGACCGCCCGCGATCCGGATCGCGAACGAGCGCAGCTCGCGAAACGCCGGGCGCGAGAACTCCAGCGTCGGGCGCCATCCCGCACGGAACCAAAGTGCGGCGACCAGGGTGCCCATGTATGCGATCTGCTGCAGGGCCAGAGCCCAGGGCCCCGCTCCGCCGGCCGCTGCGATGATCGCGACCACGGCTCCGGCGAGGAGTGCGAGCCAGTTGCGCAGCTCGCTGCTGCGGAACCTCATCTCGCGCAGGTACACGGCCTGGCTCGCCGACCCCAGGGAATAGATCGCGAAGGTGAGCCCGCCGGCGACGACCATCCCGGCGACCTCCGGTTCGCCCACGAACCGCGCCACCGGCTCAGCCGCGGCCGCCGTGATCAGAAAGAGGCCGACGCCGGAGGCGACCGATGCCCAGAACGTCGTCGAGCGGACCGCTCGCGGCGCCGTCTCGGCCTGTACGAGAGCGGACCCGATGCCCATGTCGGCCACCTGCGGCGCGAACGACGCGAGCACGATCGCGATCGCCGCTGCGCCGTAGTCGTGCGGGGTCAAGAGGCGTGCCAAGACCGCGACCGTGAGCAGGCGACTGAGCTGCACCGCGACCTGGCCCGCCAGCTTCCACGTGATTCCTATACCGACGAGGCGCTCCATGCGCGGGGCAGCTTCGTGCTCGGTTCGATCCATACGACTCTCAACGGATGCGCGGGCCCTGCGCTTCCAAGAGACATGGCTTTGCCTCGCGCACAAGATTCGATGCCGGCGAGCCGTTCGTTAGGCGAGCTCAGTGAACGCCGCCGCACTCTCCCATCCCCGCACAACCGCCGACGAGGGGTCATCGCGCCCGAATGGCGTCGTGATGCTCCAGCTGTTCGCGCTTGCGTTGATGGTGATCCCGTCGGACACCGTGTTCAAGCCGGTCGGCGCGGCCGGATATCCCGCCTCGCTGGTTGGCGTGTTCGTGTTCGGCGTATTCGCCACGAGCGTCCTGCTCGGTTCCCATGATCCAACTCGCCACTCGCGCCCGATCCAGGGCGTGCTCTGCGTGATCTGGGTCTCCGTGCTTGCGTCCTACATCTTCATGGACCACGGTCGGCTGACCGGGATGGCGCTCGCCAACGCCGATCGCGTCTTGATCCGCTTTGCGGTGATCACGGGGGTCGTGCTGGTCGCCTCCGAGTGGCTGCGCTCCCTGCACGACGCGATGCGGGTGGTGCGGGTGTTGTGCTGGGGGGGCGCGTTCTGCGGACTCGTCGCCGCGCTGCAGTACTGGATGGGCTTCGACCTCGCCCAATACCTGCGCGAGCTGCCCGGGTTCACCGTGAACCACGACAATCCCGCCATCGTGGCCCGCGGATCCTTGAACCGCTCTGCGGGCACCGCCATCAGTGCCATCGAGCTCGGTGTCGTAGCGGGAATGCTGATTCCCCTGGCGGTCTGTCTTGGGCTGTATGACCGGGCCAAGAGCCCGTTCAGGCGATGGGCTCCGCTGACGCTGATCACCCTCGGCGTCGCGACCTCGGTGTCGCGCTCGGCGATCCTTTCGGTCATCGTGGCGCTCGCCGTGCTCGTCGTGCTCCTGCCGCCGCTGCCGCGCTTGGCTGCTCTGGGTGCCCTGCCGATTGCGCTGGCCGGGATATTCGTGTCGGCGCACGGGTTGCTCGGCACCCTCACGGGTTTCTTCTCCGGGGCCTCCAGCGATTCATCGATCCTGTATCGCACCCACGACTATCCGCTGGCCGAGCAGGTCTGGCAGCTCGCCCCATGGCTCGGCCACGGCCCCGGTACCTGGCTTCCTACCGATGAACTGAACATCTTCGACAATCAGTACTTGGACGCCGTGGTGGAGCTTGGCCTGGTCGGAGTCCTGGCGCTCATCGTCTTCCTACTCGTTCCGGCGCTCGTCGCGCTCGTCGCGCGGAGGCGGAGCACGAATCCGGAGCTCCGCATCCTGTGTGCCGCGCTGGCCGGCGCCGGATTTGTCGCGCCCGTGTGCTCGCTGACCTTCGACTCCCTGTCTTTTCCGATGTTCGCCAACGTCTATGCGTTGGTGATCGGGTTGGCCGGTGCCTGCTGGCGCCTGGCCGCAGCCGAGCGAGAGCGCGGGCGGACGACGTTCCCGACCGCCGCTCTCGCACCTCGGGGCATCGAATTCCCACAACCCAGGTTCCGGCCAGGGAGGGCCCAATCATGAGTCTGTTGCTGATCGCAAGAAAGTTGTGGAAGTACAAGCTCGTCACGTTTCCGATCTTCGCCTGCGTCCTTGCCGGCGTGTTCTACCTGGTCGCCGTCTCGGCGCCGACCTACGAGGCGTCCGCCAAGTACATCCTGGTCAATCCGCCGCCGCCCCCGACCGATGCGGAGATCGCGCGCAACCCGGCGCTCGGCCGCATCAAGGGGGACGACAACCCGTACACGCGTTTCTCGGATCAATCCGTACTGGTGCAGGTGTTGACGAGCAGGGTGAGCAGCGAGGAAAATCGCCGCAGCCTCGCCAAGAAGGGGGCTGACCCGACCTTCACGGCCGCACCGAGCGCCGAGTTCGGCTTCAGCTCGCCGATCGTCCAGATCACCGGCACCGGCACGAGTGCGGCCGCAGCCATCGATACGGCGCACCTGGTCGGCGAGGCGATGACCAACGAGCTCGACCAGATGCAGCGGGTACGTGGGGTCGACACGCGCTATCGGATCAGGACGGAAGCGGTTGTCCCTGCTCATGACGCGAAGCTGAAGCCGTCAGGCAAGCTCCGCTCGCTGGTCGCGGTGCTCGTTCTGGGCACGATCCTGCTCTTCGTCGCCATGTCGATTCTGGACGCCCTGAGCGCCCTTCGGGTGGAGTGGGCACACGGTCGCATCGATGAAGCGAATCGGGCCGACACAGGAGCGTTCGTACCCCCGGTGACTCTGCGTCGGAGCTTTGAGTCCTTCCCGGATCCCGACCCCGACGCCCCGCAGTGGCCACGCGAAGCGCAGCGCTAGCGGGCCCCGCTCGAGGCGCCGCCCGGGTCAACTGGCTGGACGGCGTTCGCGGAGCGGCGGCGATGTTCGTCGTCCTTCACCACATCTGGCTGACGACCTGGCCGAGCTTCCCGCGCAACACCGGGCCATGGTGGCTCGGGTGGCTGCTCTATGGCCACATGGCCGTCGCCATCTTCATCGTCGTGTCGGGCTTCTCGCTCGCCCTGGGCCCGATGCGCAACCGGGGCAAGCTGTCCGGCGGGCTACGGCGATTCCTGCGGCGGCGAGCGTGGCGAATTCTCCCCGCCTACTGGGCCGCTCTGATCCTGTCCATCCTCGTCACCGCAGTCCTCCTGCAGCCGGATCTCGGCCCGGGAGCGATCGGCAGGACCCTTGCCGTCCACGGTCTCCTGCTGCAGGACGTCGTGGGGAGCGAGACCCCCAACGGTGCGTTCTGGTCCATCGCCATCGAGTGGCAGATCTACTTCGTGTTCCCGCTCATTCTCCTGCTCGGGCGCCGGACCAGCTTCGGCATCGCGGTCCTGATCACCACGAGCTCGGTGCTCCTGGTCCACGCGGTCGCTGGTCTCGGCGGGCCGCTTCACAAGCTCGACAGGTTGACGCCGCAGTTCCTGGCCCTCTTCGCCTTGGGCGCGCTCGCGGTCTGGCTCGGGGGCGGCGACCGCGCGCAGAGGCTGCGTCGTCCACTCGCGGCCGTGACGCTGGTGACGTTCGGTTCGTTCCTCCTGCTGGCGGTGATCCAGGGCTCGGAGTGGGTGGTCGGTCGCTTTTTCTGGATGGATCTCCTCTTCGGTGTGGGCGTCGCGAGCGCGCTGGCGCTGATCCACGCGGGCGGGATGGTCCCCGCGCGCCGCGTGCTCGCCTCAGGCCCCGCCCTGTGGCTGGGCCTGTTCTCCTACAGCATCTACCTGATCCACGACCCGATCATCGGCGTTCTCGACAAGTACGCGTTCGAACCCCTGGACCTGTCCCCGCTCGCCACATTCGGGCTGACGCTCGCCTTCGGCCTCCCCGTGATCCTGGCCCTCTGTTACGGCTTCCATCTGCTGTTCGAGGCGCCGTTCCTGCGGCACCGTAGCGTGAGCGCGCTTCGGACGCTGCCGATCTTGCGCGTCTGGCCCAGGCTCGGACGGCCGGTCGTGCCGGCCGAGGACAGGTCAGGCGCGACCGTCGTGCCCGCGCCTCAGCCTGCGACGGCGGAGCGGGCAGCCGGCTAGGCGCGGGACCCAGGGAGGTTGTTCAGCTCGTTGAGGCGAGCGATCGGCGTCTTGTGGCTGGTGAGCCGTGGGGGCGGCGATGGGCGATGGTTGTAGATCCAGAGCCAGCGGGCGGTAGGGGCGGGTGCGGAGGTGGCGCAGGCCCAGTGCGCGGCAGGCGAAGGCGTGGATGGTGGAGCGGTAGGCCGATCCGTTGTCGGTCATCACGCGCTCGACGTGATGCCGTGGGAGGCGTAGAACGCTTTCGCGCGGCGCAGGGAGCCGACCGCGGTGGTGGCCTTCTCGTCGATGAGGACTTCGACGTAGGCCAGGCGGGTGGCGTCGTCGACGCAGACGTGCACGACTCCCAGCCCGCGACTCCGGTGCGCTTGGCGTTGACTCGGGTGCGCTTCTGGCTGGCGCGGTGACCGGTGACGCGGTGACCGGTGACGCGGATGCGGCCGAGCTTCTTGACGTCGACGTGGATCAGCTCGCCGGCGCGGCGGCGCTCGTAGCGGTTCGGCGGCTCTACGCGGCTCGAGTCGCGAGAGCTTGCCCAGCCCGATCCGCGTCAGGACCGCGGAGACGGTCGAGAGCGCCATCGTCAGACAGAACGCGATCTCCGCGCCGGTCATCCGCAACCTGCGCAGCGCGGCGATCGCTTCGACGAGCTCGTCGGGGGTGCGATGCGCGATCGACTTCGGCGCCGAGGAACGATCGTGCAAGCCGGGCTCGCACTCGGCCCGGTACCACCTGACCCACTTCGAGCAGCCGCGCTCGCTCACTCCGGCGGCCTCGGCCGCCTCCGCGAGCGACCACTCCTGCTCGACCACGCGACCCACGATCGTCGCCCTGCCCTTCGGGCCGAGCGGCGCGTTAGCGTGAACAACGTGGTCAGGAACTACATCTAGAGCTCGCCGGCGGCGGCGGGGTCCGCCCCGCCGAGCCTTGGGTGCCGACCCGCTCGCTCAGGCGCGAGACCGGCCCCGACACCGTCACGCACTCAACGGTCGCCTCGTCAAGGTCGCCGCGCTTCCCCGCGAGGCCGACCGACATCCCCGCCGTTCAGGCCTTCTAGAGGAGCGCAGGAAGGGGTTCGTGTCGATCGGGGAACTCGGCCGACGGCTCGGGTGAGCCGGCGCCCATGGCCGCCGCGTAGCTCGCCAGCAGCTGCACCTTCGAGTGGTCCCAGCTGAGCGCGCCGGCGACGCGATCCTGCCCGACCCGCCCTCGCCACTGCCGCTCGGCGGGATCGTCGAGGAGGGCAGACGTGGCGGCCGCGAACGCATCGGTGTCGTTGCACTTGACGTAACGGGCCGCGTCGCCGGCCGACACCCGCGCCTCGCGAAGCTCGAAGGATACGATCGGAAGGCCGACGGCCATGTACTCGATGACCTTGTTCATGGTCGAGACGTCGTTGAGCGGATTGCGGGGATCCGGCGACAACGCGACGTCTGCGGTCGAGAAGTAGGCGAGCAGCTCGTCATCCGGGATTCGCCCCGTGAACGTCACATGGCCGTCCAGTCCCAGTCGGCTCGCGAGCGCGCGCATATCATCGAAGCAATCGCCCGAGCCCACGAAGACGGCGTGCCAGTCATCCGGCCGAATGTCGCGCAGCGCGGCGAGCGAATTGAGCGCGTAATCGACGCCGTCTTGGGGGCCCATGACGCCCAGGTAACACAGGAGGTGCTCCTTGCCCTGCTTGAGCGCCGGATTGGGGATGCCGCCGGCAAAGCGACTCAGATCGGGTGCGCTGCGGACGACGAACACGCGCTCGGGTGCCTTGCGGCCTCGATCGATGGCGGCGCGCCGATAGCTGCCGTTGGTGGCGATGACGACATCAGCCACCTGATACGTCAGGCGCTCGAGCACGACCATGCCGCGATACAGGAGGTCCTTCCCGCGACCGAAGCGCGACACGTAGAGCTCAGGCCCCAGGTCGTGCTGGTCGAAGATCACACGAGCCCCGTGGAGCTTCAGTGGCAGGGCGACGAGGAAGAGCAGGTCGGGCGGGTTGCAGATGTGGACGATGTCGAAATGGCCAAGGCGGCGAGCCAGGCGCCAGGAACGCCAGAGTGCCGCTGGATACTCGCGCAGGTACCCGGTCCACCCGCCCGTCGCGGCGGATAGCGGGTAGCGGTGAATCTCGATCCCGTCGATCAGCGCGTACGACTCACGGTCCTGGGAGGTTCCCTGGGGACACACGACCGAGACCTCGTAGCCGGCCTCGCGGAGCGCACGGCTTTCCTGCCACACCCGCCGATCGAACGGAACCGACAGATTCTCGACGAGGATGAGCGCCCTACCAGGCGACACCGTGGTACTCGGCTTTCCGTTCGAGCTCAGCGGTGTCGGGCAGCCGGACGAGGTCGATGATCATCCGGCCGTTCGCGCGTTCGAGCGCGCGGCCCACATCGGCGTGTCGAGATGCGACGATGCACGTCTCGGCATGGTCGACCACCGCTCCGGCGGTCTCGGCCAGCAGCTCCTTGAGGTGGGGCAGGTGCTCTTCGATGTACTCCCGGTTGGTGCCGGTCAGGCTCGGCAGGTGAATCGAGGGGTCGTAGATGCGGAGGTCGTACCCCTTGCCGATGAGACGCTCGGCCAGCTCGACGAAGGGGCTCTCTCGGAGCTCGTCGGTGCCAGGCTTGAAGGCGAGGCCGAACAGCCCGATCCGCCGGCGTCCGTTCGCCGTCAGCAGGTCGTACGTCCGGCGGAAATGGGCCTCGTTCGACCGCAGGACGCTCTCGAGGATCGGCACGTCGACGTGCGATCCCTTCGCCCGGTGCACCAGCGCGCGGAGGTCCTTGGGCAGGCACGAGCCGCCGAAGCAGAATCCGGGCGTCAGGTAAGCCTCGCTGATGTTCAGCTTCCGGTCCGCCTTGAAGATCTCCATCAGCTGGTGCGAGTCGATGCCGAACTCGACGCTGAGCGCGCCGACCTCGTTGGCGAAGCCGACCTTGAGCGCGTGAAACGCGTTGTCGACGTACTTCGCGGCCTCGGCGACGCGGATCGGGACGCGGAAGATCCGGTCCGCGAAGTCCCCGTACATCTCGGCGACGGCGTCGCCGCTCGCGGTGTCCAGCTCCCCGATGACGGTCTTCTCGGGACTGTCGAAGTCGGCAACGCCGCTGCCCTCGCGCAGGTACTCGGGGTTCATGGCAACCCCGAAATCGCGACCCGCCGTAAGACCCGAGCTTCGCTCGAGAGCGGGGATGACCGTCTCCTCCGTCGTGCCCGGGAGCACGGTGCTGCGGATCACGACCGTATGCCGCTGCTCGGTGGCTCGGAGAGCCTGCCCGATGTCCGCACAGACACGCTCGAGGGCACCAAGGTCGATCGACCCATGGGAACCGGACGGCGTACCGACGGACACGAGCGAGACGTCGGTCGCCCGGATCGCCTCAGCCACATCCTCGGTCGCCCGCAGTCGACCCGATCGGGCCGCCTCCGCGATTGCCTCAGGCAGGCCCGGCTCGAGGACCGGTGCCTGACCGTCGTTGACGGACGCGACCTTGCGCGAGTTGACGTCCACTCCGATGACCTGATGGCCGCGTCTCGCGAGGCAGCCCGCCGAAACGGCGCCCACGTAGCCCAGCCCGATAACGCTGATTTTCATGAAGCTCCTTGACGGCCCGATTGATCAACAAACGGGCCGCCACGAGCGCTTCTTCCGGTTCCTCGATGACTTCGGTGTCCTCGCCGTGGCCGACCGGGCACGGCCGACCGGCGTCCTCAGGTGCAGGGCTGGTCGCGTACCACGCTGGTGACCTGGTAGTTGGAGTCGATCGTCACGAGCTTGGCGTCCCACGGGTCCAGGACGGAGCAGTCCATCTCATCCAGCGGCCCGTACACCCACGAGTCGTCGACGATCCGGAGCCCGGTGATCGAGCCCGGCACCTGTTGGCGGAACACGTAGCCCCCGCCCGCCACGAGCAACCGGTCGATGTCATAGCGGCCCCCGTTGACGCCCGGGTTCACGACGAACCAGGCCGACGTGCCGCAGTAGGTCTCCATGATGATCGTGTTGTTGCGGGCGGTGGCGCCCACGCCTGCGACGGCCTGCACGCCGTCGGAGTGGACGGCAACGCACGCGGGCGTGTCCGTGTCCGCGCCGCGGATGCTGATGAAGGAGTCCTCGAGGGTGACCGGGCCGCAGTCCGACAGTCGTGGTCCTTCGCCGCGAGCGGCGACCTCGATGCGGCGGGCCGTATAGCTGCCCTCGCCGATGACCGGACTGTCGGAGGACTCGAACTGGCCGGGGATCTGCTCGAAAGTGGTGTCCTCGACGAGCAGGTTGTGGCCGCAGGCCTCCGGGGCGCTGCCGTACTGGTTGGTGATGGCGCCGCCCTGCATGTCAACGCGACGGATCGTCACGTTGTCGGCCCGAACCTCGATGCTCGCCCCGTTCGTGAAGCGGATGTCCTGTACGACCGCGCCCGGCGTCGTCACGGTCAGCTCGGTCGACCTTGTCTGCGTGGGCGTCCACCCGGCCGGCACGCCTGTGCTCGCCGCGTTCGGGAATCCGCCGGGGGGCGGGGGAGTCACATCCGGGGATCCGCCGGCAGGCAGGGAAGTCGCAAGCCCGGACGGGTGACTCCGGCGATCGCGCGGGTTCGTCCCCGCGCGGACCTCGCGTCCGTCGCTGAACCCGTCGCCGTCGGAGTCCCGCTTGCGCGGGCTCGTGTGGTAGCGGCGGACCTCGGCGCCATCGAGCAGCCCGTCGCGGTCGGTGTCGCGCTTGCGCGGGTTGGTGCGGTAGCGGCGGACCTCGGCGCCGTCGCGGAGACGGTCGCGATCGGTGTCGGCGCGCCGCGGATGCGTGCGCAGCCGCAGCTCGCGGAGGTTGGTGAGGCCGTCGCGGTCGGGATCGCGCTTGGCGCTGGGAATGTGGGCCGACAGGTGATGCTTCCGTTCCCAGCGATCTGGCAGCCGGTCGTGATCGCGATCGCGAGCGGCGGCTCCGCTCGCCGTCGCGGCGAGATTGAGGAGCACCACCGTCGATAGCACCAGCCACTTCGGCATTCGGGGCGTTCTCCTCAGCTTGTGCCGCGTCGTTGCGGTTCATGCCGGATCCAGGCGCCGCAGTCGCCCACTCACCGGCGCGTGACCGACGGGCCGGTTTTCGGCTCCAACGATCACGGCGATGAATTTCGCCAGGACGTGCGACCCCTCGGAGGTCGCCCGCGCGGGCATGACTCCCTGAGAGCCCGCGGCAACTATAAGGGCCGACGCCGGGACGTGCGCCGCGGTGGCCCGGCCTTCAGTCGCGCGTGCGACGAAAGAACGTGCGCGGACCTCGCGTTGATTGACCGGTTTGGACGACCTCGCCGTCATCGTCGTCGCATACAACAGCGCGCCTTACGTCGCGGCCTGTCTGCGCAGCGTCTTCGAGCACATGGGATCGCTGCATGCGGACGTGGTCGTGGTCGACGCCGGCTCGCGAGATGCCACCGCGGACATCGTCGCGGACTTCCGCGACGTTCGGCTGATCGGATGCGAGAACCGCGGCTTCGCCTACGCGAACAACCGCGGTCTCATGACGTGCGACGCCCGCTACGTGCTCTTCCTGAATCCGGATACGGAGATCCTGCAAGGAAGCCTGAGCGACCTCGTCTCGCGCATGGATGAGCGCCCCGGCGTCGGGCTGGTCGGGGCGCGCCAAGTGGACGGTGAGGGTGGCCTCGACATGACGATCCGTCGCTTCCCGAACGCGCTTCGGGCGCTCGGCGACGCTCTCTCGGCCGAGCGCTTGCCCGGACGCCCGCGGTGGCTGGGCGAGCGCGAACTCGAGCCGGGGGCCTATGACCGCGAGCTCGAGTGCGATTGGACGAGCGGGTCGTTCATGCTCGCCAGGCGTGAGGCGATCGAGAGTGCGGGCTTCATGGACGAGCGCTTCTTCATGTACTCCGAGGAGACCGACTTCTGCTGGCGGATCAGCAGCGCGGGCTGGGAGATCCGCCACTTCCCGTGGATGACGATCCTTCACTACGGCGCCAAGGTCGGCGTCCAGCCGAGCGTCGAGAGCCTCAGCGCGCACAGTCGCATCCTCTACGCGCGCAAGCACTTCTCGCGGACGCATCGCGCGCTCTACTTCGGAACCGCTCTCCTGCGGCACTCGCTTCGGTTCGTCTGCTCGCGGCGCGGGGAGCTCGGAAGACGCCGCAGGGAGGCCCATGGGGCGGCGCTGAGGACGCTTCTGGGCCTGTCGCCCCCTCCGCACTCGCCGTGGAGCCCCTTGTCGGTGCATCCGAGGGAGCTCTCGAAATCGCCGAGCCCGGTTCACACGCCGTGATCTTGCATCCGCAGGACCTCGCGATGCTGGGCACCATGATCGTGCTGAACTTCCACTCCATCGGGAAGCCGAAGCGCGAGCTGACTGACGGCGAGGAGGACGTTTGCGTCGACCGGCAGCAGTTCGTCGAGATTCTCGACGCGGTCTCCGGTCGCGGCGATGTGCGCCTGACCTTCGATGACGGCAACTACTCCGATGTGACCGAGGCGCTGCCCGAGTTGGTACAGCGCGGGCTGCGAGCGCAGTTCTTCATCTGTCCCGCGCGATTCGGGACTCCCGGGTTTGTCGACGAGGACGACATTCGCGAGCTGCGCCTGGCGGGAATGTCGCTCGGGTCGCACGGGATGGATCACGTGCGGTGGCGGAGGCTGGGTCGGCCGGCGATCGATCGCGAGATCCTTCAGGCGAAGCAGGCCTTGGAGGACGCGTCGCAGGCAACGGTCGACACGGCCGCTTGTCCGTTCGGGGCGTATGACCGGCGGACTCTGAGGGCACTGCGCGGTGCGGGGTTCAAGCGCGTCTACACGAGCGATGGTGGGACGGCGAGCTCGACGGATTGGCTCGTCGCACGCAACACGGTGCGCCGGGGCGACTCGGCGGAGTCCATAACGCGGATGTTGAACGGCTGCGGTGAGACCGTGTCGCCGGCGGACAGGGCCAAGCGATGGGTCAAGCAATGGCGGTGACCGGCGCGTACGGTCGTGCCAGCCACGCGGACATCGGTTAGCCCAGTCCGCCGTCTCGTCCCCGGGCCAGGCCGCGAGAGCCCTGCGCTCGTCGCCTTCCTGCTGGTGGCTGCGTGCGGCTTCCTCACGCTGGAGCCGTGGCACGGCCCGACCGTCCTGGCGCTCTCCGAGCAGCATGGTGTCGACGCGGCGGACCTTCCCGCCCTTCCGCTCATAGCCCTCGCGCTTGCCGCTTCCCGGTCCCGCGCGCGCGAGGCCCGACCGGAGCGGAGGCGGTGGGCGGGCGGCCGTGGAGCCGCCGTCTCCGCAATCGTGCTTGGCGCGCTGCTCCTGGCCGGCATCCTCGATCCGAGGATCGGCTCGCCGCTCGTCCCGGCCGGGGGAGGGACGTTCGGCGGCAACACGCAGCATGTGGATGGTCTGCGCGCGGAGCCGGTTGGCCGCTGGACGCATCTCGCGGCGACGTACGACGGGGCGAAGTACCGCCTGTACGTCGACGGCCTCGAGGTGTCGAGCCGATCGGTGTCCGGGACCGTCCTGAGGACGACGGATCCCCTGTGGATCGGCGGCAACCGCCCTTACGGGGAGTACTTCCAGGGCGTGATCGACGAACTGCGTGTCTACCGCCGAGCGCTCGCCCCTCGGAGGTGCGGGCCGCGATGTCGACACCGATCTCAGGCCGCGCCGGCCCCGCCTCGGCGGGGCTCGCGGCGGCGTACGGATTCGACGCCGGCGGGGGACGGACCGCGACCGACGCGTCGGGCAACGGGAACACCGGCACGATCCGTGGAGCGAAATGGACGAGCGCCGGCCGCTTCGGGCCCGGCATGAGCTTCGAAGGCGCGGGCGAGGTGGTGCGCGTGCCCCCGGCGGCCTCTCTGAACCTCGGGACCGGCATGACCCTGATGGCGTGGATCATGCCCAGCGAATGGCAATCCGGCTGGCGCACCGTACTCGCTCGCCAGACCGATGCCTACTTCCTCACGGCGGGAGGCGGCCGCGAGAGCGCCCGCCTCCTCGAGAGGCTCGATCGCCTGCGCTTCGTGCTGGTGATCCTCGTCGCCTCGATCGGGTTGGGGCTCGCCCGCGGCCATGCCCCCCGGGCCAAGGGCCGAAGGCGCTGGTATTGGCCGATCGCGCTGTTCGTGGCCGGATCCCTGGTCGATGTCGCGTTCGCGCCGTCGGATACGTTGATCGGGGCCGCGCTGGTCGCGATCTGGTGCGGAGCCACCTCGTCTCATCGCGACGAGCGGGTGAGCATGTCCGTACTCTCAGCCGCGTTTGCCGCTGTGACCATCATCTCCATCGTCGATCCGGCCGCGCTCCCCCTGCCGCGCGACGCCGGCGGCGTCGTCCGCGCGGCCGCGCTCGGGTTGATGCTCGCAGCCTCCGGCCTGCTGAGTCTGCGGCGCAGCCGGCGCGCAAGACCGGCCGGTCCCGGTGCGTTGATTTGACATGAGCACCTCTTCCATGGGCACGAACCAGACGATCGGTGTCGCCGACGTCAGGGCCGTCGTGATCAAGACGTTGGCCATCGAGGATCGCGCCGGCGCCCTGGACGCGCAGACGTCCCTCACCTCGATTCCGGAGCTCGACTCCCTGGCCGTCCTCGAGCTGGTCGTCGAGCTCGAGCGTCGCTTCGGCATCACGGTGGAGGACGAGGACGTCACCGCCGAGGTCTTCGAGACGATCGGGAGCCTGGCGGCTTTCGTCGCCGCGAAGTCCCGCTGACGGCCGACGCCGACTCGTTCCTCCAGCTAGTCCCTCGTGTTGGTGTTGCAACGCTGGTTGCGGACCACGCGCGTGATTCGATAGTGGGAGTCGACCTTGACGATCTTGGCCTCCCACCGTGAGATGGCCGGGCACGCGTTGTCGATCGGTCCATACAGCCACGACTTGTCGACGATGCGCAGCCCGGTCACGGAGGCGGGGACGCCCTGGCGGAACACATAACCGCCACCCGCCACGAGGAGACGATCCACGATGTAGGTGCCGGTGTTGATCGGCGGCTCGGACGGATAACCAGGGCCGTAGCCGATGAAGTAGGGAGACGTTCCGCAATCGTTGCCGAAGATGAGGGTCGCGTTGCGAAGGGTCATGCCCTTCGCGAAATAGCCCTGGACCCCGTCCGAGTGCAGGTCTCGGCCGCAATCGGGAGTATCGCCCACGATGTACGCGAACGAGTCCGTGATTTTGACCTGCCCGCAGTCGGACGCCCGGAAGCCCTCGCCCCGCTTCCAGATCTCCACGCGCCTCGCGTCGTAGCCGCCCTCTCCGATGGCCGGACTGTCGTTGCCGACGTAGGGCTGTCCCTTGGCAGGCTCGAAGGTCGAGTCCTCCACCAGCAGCCCGGTGCCGCAGTTCGACCCCGACTGGTTCGTGACCATCCCGCCCTGCATGTCGACGCGCCGGATCGTGACGTCCCTGGCCTTGACGATGATGTTGGCCCCGTTCGTGAACCGGGTGTCCCGCACGACGGTCCCCGCCCGGGTGACGGTGAGGTCGCTCGCGCGCGTCCGCCGCGGCGCCCACCCGTGCGGTACCCCGGTCGTCTTGCGGTTCGGGAACCGGTAGCCCTTGCGAGCGGGGCTCGGCCGGCTCGCGCGGTCGCGCGAATACGTGGCTGCCCGGAGCTCGGCGCGATGACCGTTGCGGGCGGGAGCCCCCTTGGCTGACGTCTCAACAGCCGGATCGGTCCCCGGCCGCGCGACCGCGACCACGAATCCGAGTGCCACGAGGAGGGGCAGCGCCGTCACCATCAGCCGCCTCCTTGTCTGTAGTCGCGCCCACATAGCCGTGTCCCGAGTCCGGCCGCGGCGCGCTAGGCGCGTGCGGTGGGTGGGTAGTAGTCGTCGCGTCGGAGGACGCTGGCGAGGGCGCGGAGTTGGATGATGGTTTTCCAGGCGAGGTACCAGGGGGCGGCGAGCAGTGCGAGCCAGGTGCGGGGGCGGGCCCGGGCCTGGATGAGGCCGGTGAGGATGACGAGGGTGAGGGTGAGCAGCGCGGCGGCGAAGGTCGCGGCGAGCGTCCAGGCGTGGGCGATGGTGGTGAGGGAGAGTGCGCTGAGCAGGCTGAGTGTGGCGAGCGCGAATGGGGGGGTGGCGAGGAACCAGGCGGCTTCGAGGGCGGCGGGGTCGCGGTGCTCGATTGCGCGTTTGAGGAGGCGTGGGACGTAGGCGCGTGCGGCGGCCATGCGTCCGGCTTCGTAGCGGACTTTCTGGCTGCCGAAGGTGCTCCAGCGGTTTTCGCCCTCGGAGCGCAGGCGGGCGCTGTCGACGTGTCGGCAGCGGGTGCCGGCCAGGATCAGGTCGAGGGTGAAGACGAGATCTTCGGAGGCGGGGGCGCGGAAGCGGTGCGCGAGGGCGAGGGGCCGGCGGATCGCCATGCCGGTGCCGCGGAGGCGCACGGAGAGTCCGAGGCGGTCGCGGCCGCGGGGAAGGGTGATGCCCTGCAGGGCGAAGGCGGCGAGGGAGGCCTCGCTGGCCAGCGTGTGTCCGCGGGTGCTCTCGCTGCGGGCTTGGACGGCGTCGGCGCCGGCGGCGAGGGTCTGTTGGCAGGCGTCGAGGAATCCCGGTGCGATCACCGAGTCGGCGTCGAGCATCACCACCGCGTCCCATTCCAGCGTGCGCGCGTGTTCCAGGCCGGCTTGGCGGGCGGCTGCGCGACCGGGCGGCTGGTCCGGGTCGCGCTCGAGTACGCGGGCGCCGAACCGGCGGGCGATCGCCGCTGTCGCGTCGCTGCAGCGATCGGCGACGACCAGCATCACATCGCGCGCTCGCAGGTCCGCGCGGATGGCCTCGAGGCAGCGGCCGATGACCACCTCCTCGTTGTGGGCAGGGATGAGCACGAGGAACGCGATCTCCTCCTCGCCCCCCGAGCGGCGCTGGCGATAGAAGACCGAGCCCGCCGCCAGCACACCCAGATGCGCCGCAGCCGCCAGCCCCGGAAGCCCGACCACCACCGCCAACCCAACCACCACCACCATCATGAGACCAGCACCTCAACCGGAGCGGGATGGCTGAGGAAGCCCGTCGGGCTGGCGGTGAGCCCGTACGCGCCCGCCTGGAAGATGACGACGAGGTCCCCGATCTCAGCCCGCGGGAGGGCGACGTCGTCGGCGAGCAGGTCCAGCGGCGTGCACAGGCAGCCGACGACGGTGACCTGCTCCGTGTCCACGTCGGCAGCGCGGCCTGCGATCGCGACCGGATAGTTGCGGCGGATCACCTGGCCGAGGTTGCCCGAGGCGGCGAGCTGGTGGTGGAGTCCACCGTCGACGACCAGGAACAGCTTGCCGCGCGACTCCTTGCGATCGACGATCCGGGTCACGTAGACCCCGCACTCGCCGACGATGTAGCGACCGAGCTCGACGACCACACGGGCGGCCGGGAGGTTGGGGCGGATCGCATCCGCCATCAGGCCTGCGAGGTTCTCGCCGATCGCGTCGAGATCGAGCGGCGAGTCGCGGTCGGAGTAGGGGATCCCGAAACCGCCGCCGATGTTCAGGTATCGGACGGGCGCCGGGCAGTCCTCGGCGAGGCGCAAGGCGAGGGCGACGGTCGCCCGCTGCGCCTCGCAGAGGATCTCCGCATTGAGGTTCTGCGAGCCGGCGAAGATGTGGAATCCGAGCAGCTCGAGGTCGGCCCGCGCGAGGGTTGCGAGCAGGGCGGGCACCCGCTCAGCGTCGACTCCGAACTGCTGGGGTCCGCCGCCCATCCGCATCCCCGAGCCCTTGACCCGGAAGTCGGGATTGACGCGGACGGCGACCCGCGGCCGGACCCCGAGCCGCTCGCCGGCCTCCACGACCCGGGCCGCCTCGGTCTCGGACTCGAGCTCGATCGTCGCACCCGCGGCGATCGCCTGGCTCAGCTCGGCGGGCGTCTTTCCGGGGCCGGCGAAGCTGACCCGCTCGGCCGGCATCGGAGTGTCGAGCGCCACCCTGAGCTCTCCGCCCGAGGCGACGTCGAACGAGTCGACGAGTCCGCTCAGATGCTGGACCACCGCCGGCATCGGGTTCGCCTTGATCGCGTAGCCGAGCTCGACATCGTCCGGCAGGGCGGCTCTCAGGGACGCGACCCGTTCGGTGAGTCGGTGCCTGTCGTAGGCGAAGAACGGTGTCGATCCGACACGCTCGGCGAGAAGGTCGAGTGGCACCCCGCCGACTTCGCGGCAGACGCCCGGCCCCACCCCGGTCGCGAGTCCGTCGGTCATCGCTCCGCCAGCTCCTGCCGAAGGAGGTTGCGGTCGAACTTGTTGTTCGGCGAACGTGGGAGGGAGGGCCGCACCACCACGTGCTTGGGCACCATGTACCGCGGAAGCTGGCGGCGCAGGACCGCCAGCAGCTCATCGGGGTCGACATGGCCGTTGGCGGGGCTGACGGCCAGCACGATGTGCTGTCCGAGACGCTCGTCGTCCGCGCCGAGCGCGACCGCGTCGCCGACGAGTCCGGTGCCGTATGCGACCTCCTCGATCTCGGTCGGGCTCACGCGGTAGCCCGAGGTCTTGATCATCTCGTCCTTGCGCCCGACGAAGTACAGGAACCCTTCCTCGTCACGGCGGACGAGGTCGCCCGAGAAGACCGCCGTCTCGGTGGTGCAGATCGCGCCGTCACGGCTCGGCGCCGGCCTGAACCGCTCGGCGGTCCGCTCCGGATCGTTCCAGTAGCCCATCGCGACGAGCGCTCCGCGGTGGACCAGCTCGCCCTGCTCGTCCGGATCGCAGAGGGAGCCGTCCTCGCGCACCACGAGGATCTCGGCGTTCGGGATCGCCTTGCCGATCGAGTCGGGCCGGCGGTCCACCTCGGCGGGGTCGAGGTAGGTCGAGCGAAACGCCTCGGTGAGCCCGTACATGAGGAAGGGCCTCGCGCGCGGGAAGATCGCGCGCAGCCGGTCGAGCGTCGACTTCGGCATCCGACCGCCCGTGTTGGCGAAGTAGCGCACGCTCCTCATTGCCTCCGCCGGCCAGGTCTGGTCGGCAAGCTGGAGCCACAGCGGCGGCACGCACGTGAGACCGGTGACCCGGTGCTCGGCGCAGAGCCCCACCACCTCACGCGGCAGCAGGTAGTTGACCAGCACGACGTGGGCCCCGACCGTGAACCCGGTCGTCAGCTGGCTGAACCCGGCGTCGAAGCTGAGCGGCAGGGCCGCGAGAATGCAATCGTCCTCGTGGTTGCCCAGATAGTGGCTGACGCTCTCGCCGCCGACGATCAGGTTGCGGTGGGAGAGGACGACGCCCTTGGGCTTCCCCGTGCTGCCCGACGTGTAGAAGATGGCCGCCATGTCGAGGTCGATCAGGTTGGGCTCGGGCGCGTCGGCCGTGTCCAGGAAGTCGTCCCACGAGTGGACGGCGTACACCCGCTCCCCGGAGGGCTTGCGCCCTCCGGCCACCACGATCACGTGCTCGATCGATGCGCACCGCTCGAGCTCGTCGCCGAGCGTCTCGAGCCGCTCCGCCGACGTCACGAGCACTCGGACGCTGCAGTCGTCGAGGATGTAGCCGACCTGCTGGGGGCGCAGCAGCGGGTTGACCGGGACGAATGCGCCGCCGGCCGCCGAGGTACCGAACACGGACGCCACCGTCTCGATCTGCTTGTCGAGGTAGATGGCAACGCGCTCGCTGCGACCGAGCCCGATGCGGGCCAACCCGGCGGCGAACGCGCGCGCCTCGTCCCAGAGCTCGCTGTAGCTCAGGGTCGTGTCCTTGATCGTCAGCGACGGCGCGTCGGGCCGCTTCGCCGCCATCTGGGCGACGATCTGGTGCAGCTGCGTTCGCATTGCCATGTCCACCTCCTGAGTTGATCCTTCGGGGCTCACCACGAGACGCAGACCAGCTCGCTGTAGAGATCGTCGATCTGCGCGGGCGCAAGGCTGGGGCTGCGGAACATCTTTCGCCGCGGTGACCGGAGCCGGTACGAAGGCCGCGGCCGGTAGGCGACGATTCGCTCCTCTGCCAGCGTGGCCAGGGCGTGGTGGTGGATCAGCAGGTGGCGCGCGAAGCGAGGTGCCATCGCCCGGAAGAGGGCCGGGTTGCTCACATAGAGGACGCTCGCGAACAGCGGCAGCCCCTTGCGCCTGTCGCGGCGGAAGATGACGTAGCACCACTCGTCGCCACGGGCCAGCACCACGTGGCGAGCACTCGTGGCCGCGTGGTCCCTATAGAGATCGAGTTCGGCACCGGTGAGCGTGCGCTCGATCAGCTCGGGGTCGGAGATGATGCGACCGCGGCCGGGCAAGGTCGGCCAAGGGAGGTTGGGGACGAGCGCGGTCGTCGTGTCGAGAAAGCGAAAGCTCAACTTCTCGTTGACGCCGACGACGTTCCCGCTCGGCGACAGGTCCGTGAAGTGGTAGCCGTCCTGGCGCAGCACCGCCCGCAGCAGCCGCAGCCCGTGGAAGCGATAGCGCGGCAACACGCACCAGGCGCCGAGGTTGCAGAAGCGCTCGCGGCTGCCGTTCAGGATGCGCTCCGAGTAGAACGCGAGTTGAACGCCGACCACCTCGTCGCCGTCGAGCAGCATGAATCCGGCGTTCGGCTTCTCGACCGCCCACGGCACGTCGACCGCGCGCGACCAGTCATCGACGGATACGCGCGTGTTCAGCTGCGCATGCAGGAACTCCGCCGACCGGCGCACGTCGCCGTCGGTGATGGGGGCCACCCGGACCGCTTGGGCCACGCTCATCGCCACCGTTTGATCTCTGTGCTCAGGTTTCGCACCCTGGTCGATCAACGGCGCCGGGACGACCGGACTTCCGTAGACCGACAACGGACGGAGCGCTTCCCTGCGAGGTTGCGCCCGGCGGCAGTGCAGTCGTCGCCAGCCCCTCGGCCGGATCGAGCAGCAACGCGACGGCATCGCTGCGAGACCGCACGCCGAGCTTCGCGAAGGCCGACGCGAGATGGCTCTTGACGGTGCTCTCCGCGAGGTACAGTCGAGCCGCGATCTGCCGATTGGTCAGCCCCGGCACCAGCAGCTCGAGGACTTCCTTCTCGCGATGGGAGAACGTCGGCTTTGCGATCAGGCGCCGCGCGGCGCGCGGAGCGCAGACGAGCCCTGCCATGACCGCATCGAGCGCAGGCGCGAGCGCCTGGTCGACCTCGTCCGCCCGCACGAAGGCGTCGGCGCCCGCGTTGAGCGCCTGGCGCGCGGTGGCGCTCCTGTCGTCGCGCGCGACGACGACGACGCGGGCGGCGGGGACATCGCTGCGGATGCGGCGCAATGCGGCCATGCCGGCCGGCACCGCGAAGTCCGCCACCAGCACGACCGCGTCGGGGCAGTCATCTGCGAGGTCGCAGATGCCCCGCGTGGCGATGGTCCCCGCCCACTGCCGGACGGCGCCCGCGAGCAGCGAGCCGACGGCCTCGCGGCAGGAGGAGTCGGCCATGACGACGGCGACGTCGCGCGCCGGCGCCGCTACGAGCCGGCGAGACGGGAGGGAATTGGGGAGTGCGCTGCTCATCGATCGATCCCACAACCAACGGAGCGGCGGGCCGTGAACTTCGGGCGATCGCGCCCCAGGTCACGGCGAAACGTGCCGCCGGGCCGTTTTTCCACCGCCGGACGGCGGGCGCGGCGAACGCGCACGCGGCCCCCGTCCGTTAGGTGACCATGAACATCGCAAAGGCCGTCGTCCTGGCGACGGAGCGCCGGGGCCCGGAGCCGTGGCCCAGCTTGGGACTATCCACACGGCACCTCGCGCCGGTCGCGAATAAGCCGGTGCTCTTCCACAACCTCGAGGCGTTGTCGGCAGCCGGCATCGGCGAGACCGCGATCGTCTGCGACCGGCGGTCGAACGCCGGCATCCGTGAAGCCGTCGGCGACGGCTCGGCCTGGGACCTCGACGTCCGCTATGTCGAGGAGTCGCCGTCGGAGAGCATCCTGTCGTCCTCCGCAGTGGCCGACTTCATCGGGTCGGCGCCGGTGCTGTTGCAGCACGGTGACATCCTGCTTCACGAGAACCTCTCGACGCTCCGCGAGCAGTTCGCAGACCACGAGCTCGATGCCCTCGTGATGCACGCAGGGCACTGGTCCCGACCAGAGCCCGATCGCGCGCGCTCGCTCGACTTCTACCTCATCGGTGCCGGCATCTACCCGGATCTTCGTCGGCAGGCCGCTCCGCTCGGCGCCGCGCTCGCGCGGCTCCGAGCGACCGGCGCGCGCATCCAGGAACGGGATGTCGAGGCCTGCCTGCCCCTCCGGGGCGGCACCGACGCGCTGCTGGCGACAAACAGACGGATGCTGGAAGTCATGGCCGGCGACCAACGCGGCGAGCGCGTCTTCGGCTCCGAGATCCAGGGGCGAGTCGCGCTGGATCCGTCCGCCGAGGTTCACGACAGCGTCATCCGCGGCCCGGTGGCAATCGGGCCGCGGGCATGCATCACGAATGCGTACATCGGGCCGTACACATCGATCGGAGCCGACGTCCAGATCGACTGCGTCGAGATCGAGCATTCCATCGTCCTCGACCGCGCCCAGCTGCGCTTTGTAGGTACCCGCATCGAAGGAAGCCTCATCGGCCCCGACGCGCGCGTCACGCGCGACTTCCGCATCCCGCAGGCGATCCGGCTCTCGGTTGGGGCGGGCGCGGAGGTTGCGATCCCGTAACTCCCCGTCGTCGGTTGCGATCCCGTAACTCCCCGTCGTCAGGCCGCCAGGCGCTCCTGCTCACCGGCCACCACGGGGCCGCACTCGAGACGCCGGAGCTCCCGTTGGACCGCGCGGCGACCGCGGTGGTGAAGACCATGGATCGAGTTCTCGGAGCGGCCGAGCCGCTCCGCGATCTCGCCTGGCGTGAGTCCCACGAGATGGCGCAGGACGACAACGGTCCGCTGATCCTCGGGCAGCGTCGCGAGCGCCTGGCCGACGATCTGCACGTCGTCCGACGGGCCCCGATCGGCGCGCTCCTCGGGGCTGCGGACCTCGTCGACCGGCATCGGCACCCGGCGGCGGAGGTGATCGAGCGCTGCGTTGTGGGCGAGGCGCAGGAGCCAGGACGTGAACGGGACCTTGCGCTGCTCGTATTTCGGCAGGACCGTCATGAGCTTCGCGAACACGAGCTGCGTGATGTCCTCGGCCTCGTGCTCGTCCTTGACGATGCTCGCAACGTAGCCGTAGACGTTGTCGGCGTACTGGATGTAGAGGTAGCGCAGCGCCTCGCGGTCGCCCTGCTTGGCGCGCGCGACTGCGAGCGCGACGCGGCGGCGGCACGCGTCGCTCTCGTCCAGGCTGGTGGAGCGGCGGAACCGTCCCGATAGAACGCCGGCGGAGCCGTCCTCGGCGTGATTGAGCCCGTACAGATTCTCCTGCGGCATCCTGGCGTCGACCTTCCGTGTCGGTGCCGGGCGCGTGCTTCTCAGTACATCGACCCGGGCGTTGGATTCGTTCCTCATGCTTTCCCGCCCTTCCGTGTGCTTTCGGTTCTCATCTGGCGACTCACGCCGCGGTGCGGATCGACCCCGGCCGCGTGCGGATCGCGTCCGCCGTACGGGGATCGAGGAGCTCATGGACATGGGCGTAGTGGCTCGCCTCCGTGCGGTTGGAGACGCCGAGCTTGCGGTAGACGTTCGAGAGGTGGAACTTGACCGTCTGCTCGGTGATCCAGAGCTGGCCGGCGATGCGGCCGTTCGAGGAACCGGCGGCGACGAGCCGGAGGATCTCCAGCTCACGCGGCGTGAGGCTCGCGTGCTCCACGTCGGTTCCGTGCTCCCCGTCAAGACCTGCCGAGGCGCGGACGCCTGCAAAGGCGTGATGAACGTTCCCAGCCCAGATCTCGCGTACCAGCAGAGCGAGCGTGCCCGGCTGCACGGTCTTCGCGATCGCCGCGTGAGCACCGGCACGAGCAGCCTCTTCGACGAAGCCGGCGCCGGGCTGCGAGCTGAGGGCGACGATCTTGGCGGAGGGCGCTGCAGCGCGGATCTCGGAGATGCGGGCGAGCGCGGATGCGGACCACGTCATCTCATCGACGATCACGACATCGGGCCGTGCCCCGGCGACCGCTGTGCCGCAGGCATGCCGGCCGTCCACATAGCCGGCCACACGGACCCCGCTCGTGTTTTGGAAGCTGTGGCGGATCGCCTCGGCGGCGAAGCCGTTGTCGGCGACGATGACGATGACCATCAGGCCGCCTCGCCGTCCGGGGGCACGTCGGACCATGTCTGGGAACCTGGGCGGCGTGCCGCGCGGGCGAACCGCCCGAGCGGGATGACGTTGTCGCGGCCGTCGGCGGCTTCGCTCGTCTGCCGCCCATCCGTGTTCATCCACGCGACGACGTCGATCGGCCTGCGCAATGCAGAGTCCCGGAACAGCAGGACCGTCGCGGTGTCATGTCGGAGCACGTTCATCCCTCAGTCAGGCCGCAACCGGTGCGGAATCGTCGTGGAGGTCGAGAAGGCGCTCGCTGACAACCTCGGCAAGGACCAGCCCGAGCGTTTCGGGACCGGCGGTAGCAGGCACGACGGCGTCGGCGCCGGCCCGCAACGCGTTGGCGAGCCAGCCGACCTCGGGCCGCTCGGCACGCACGACGATCCGCGCCTGCGGAAGCGTCTTGCGGATCTCCTCGATGCGCTGCAGCGCGAGCTTCGGCCAGCCCATCTCGTCCACGAGGACCAGATCAGGGGTGAAGCGGGTCAGCGCGCGGGCGATCGGAGCGCGGCCGTGGCAGTGCCGGACGATGTTGACCTGCGCCAGCGTCGACACGCTGCGCGTCATCGCCTCCATCGCGGTTCCGCTGTCGGCCACCAGTGCGACGCTGATCACGAGGACACCCCCGGGGTGAAGCGCCCGGATGTCCGGTCAAGGTGGAGACGCAGCGAAGCCAGGACTTCCTCCAGGCTCTCGCGCTCCGCCGAGGCGAGGGCGCTCATGAATGAGGCCGTGTCGGCGAAGCCCTCGCTGTCGGCCTCGTACTCGAAGACGGGGAGACGCGCGCTCAGGTCGAGCTTGGCGGTGACGACGGCGAGCAGGTTCTGGAGCGTCGCGTCGTGCGGATGCGCTCGACGCAGCTCGGCGAGGCGCTGCGCGGTGCTGGTCTGTCGGGGGGCTTGGGCCACGTGTCCACCTTCGAGGGCGAACAACGCGGGTGGAAGGTGAGCTCCGTCTGCGGCGTGGGGACTCTTTGGCCCCGGCTTCGGGGCAGGCGACGCTCTGGGCGTGGGTGACGTGCGTGCCCTCGGCGGGAGATCCCTGGACGAAGGTATAGGGGACGTCCGCTCACCCGGTGGGGGAGCGGGCTCCCCCGGCTAGCACGTTCGTCCCCTAGGTTGCCTAGTCCCAGGGTGATGGGCTAGGTTCATCGGTCTAAGGAGGAAGTGCGGCCACGGTGGGCATTGAACAAGTGAACGGCGAGAGCTCGGAAAGCCAGAACCTGCGCGCGGTCGTCGCAGACGACGACCCCTTCGCTCGGCGCGTCATCAAGGACGTCCTCCAGAAGGCAGGGGTGATCGTGGTCGCCGAGGCCCGCAATGGGCGCGAGGCAGTTGAGCTGACGCTCTACTACCGGCCCGATGTCGTCGTGATGGACGTGGTGATGCCGGAGTTGGACGGCATCATCGCCACGCGCAAGATTCGCAAGGAGATCCCGGACCAACTCGTGATCGTGCTGACGGGCGCCGGCGAGGAGGACCAGGAGCTGGGTCTCCAGGCGCTGCGCTCCGGCGCCAGCGGGTACCTGTCGAAGGACCTCGAGATCGACGCGCTGCCGCGCGCGCTCGAGGGAGTCAGGGCCGGTGAGGCCGCGATCTCGCGCAAGATGACGCGGACGCTGATCGACCGGCTCCGCGACACGCCGAGCGGCTCATCGGGCATGCGCCCCGTCAAGAGCCCACTCACCGCGCGCGAGTGGGAGGTCATCGACCTGCTCAAGGCGGCGAAGTCGACCGACGACATCGCCGACGAGCTTGTGCTCTCCACGGAGACCGTCCGCTCGCACGTGAAGAACATCCTTCGCAAGCTCGCCGTGCGCTCGCGCGAAGATGCCGTCATCGCCGCGGACCGCATGCGGAGTGCTCCCGGAGGCGAAGCGCCCCCGGATACGGCCGCTTAGGCGGCGGCCGGGAGCTCGATCCAGAACGTGTTGCCGGAGTCGGCGCCCGGCTGGACGCCGATCGTCCCGCCAAGTCGGTCGATGAGCCGCGAGCAGATGGTCAGCCCGAGACCGACCCCCGGCACCCGCCGCTCGCCCGACGCGCGATGGAAGGGCTGGAAGATCCGCTCGGCCTCCTCGGTCGGGATCGGCGTGCCCTCACTGGCGACCGAGATGCGCCAGCCGTTGGGGCTGGGCTCGGCCGCGATCACCACACGGCCGCCGCTGCGCGGGCCGTACTTGAGCGCGTTGGAGACGAGGTTCTCGAGCACGACCGAGAGCAAGCCCGGCTCCCCGTCGACATGCGGAAGCCGCCCGACGACGATCGTCGCGCTGCGCTCACGCACCTGATGGTCGAGGCTCGCGAGCATCTCCTCGACGACCGCGGCGACGTCAACCGTGCACAGCTTCAGAGTCTGTCCGTCTGTCCGCGCGTCGGCCAGCAGGGCGTCCATCAGACGACGGGCGCGAGCTGCGCCGCGGCCGATCGCGTCGAGTCGGCCGCGGAGCACCGGGTCGAGGTCTGCGCCGAGCTCTTCGGCCACGAGGATCGCCGAGCTCTCGGCGATCACGAGCGGCTCGGCAAGCTGGTGGGCGGCTGTGCCGGCGAAGCGCTCGACCGCCACGTAACGCTCCTCGAGCTCTCTGAGCCGCGCGGCGAGCTCCGCGTTGCGGCGCTCCAGTAGGACGGGGCCGTTCTTGCGCGACATCGCCGCAGGGGGATCCGTGCGGTCGTGGCCGAGGCCGAGGATGCTGTCCGGGCCCGTGCCCGCGACGAACGACCAGCACGTCGTGCGATAGCCGCCCGCCGGGAGGGAGAGTTGCACGTCGACGTCGCGCTCGCAGCCGGCGCCCTGGCGGACACGGCTCAGGATCTGGCTGACGCGATCGCGGTCGGCAGGATGCACGATCTCCTCCCAGTACCAGCCATGGAGATGCTCCGGCTGCCATCCGAGGACCGACTGCCAGGCACCCTCCAGGAGCAGGAACCGTCCCTCGCAGTCGAGCGACCAGCGGAGCTCCCGCGAGAACGAGGCGAAGAAGGCATCGCGCGCTCGGGAGGAGGGAGCCGGCCGCGACCCGGGCTGCGGGAGAGAGGTCATGTTTGCGCGCACTTCCGTCAACCGCGCGACCGTGCGCCCATGCCGCGTCCGTTTTCCTTGGGGGCCATCAGATCTCTTTCCGTCCGTGTTTAAAGCCCTGTCCCATCCGTGTGCTCGGGCTTGGCCTCCGGCATGCCGACAGTAGCCGAGGTGCGCGATTCGACGCAAGTGGCGGATCGGGCATATGGACGGATAGAGTCGCCGTCCGGATGGGCAGCGTCGGCATCGACCTTCTCGAGATCGACCGGCTGGAGCGGGCTCTGGCCCGGCGGCCGCATTTGGCCGCGCGGCTGTTCACTGAGTCCGAACGCGCCTATGCGGCCGCCCGCCCGAGGCCCGCGATGCACCTTGCAGCGCGGTTCTGCGCCAAAGAAGCGGTCGTCAAGGCGCTCGCGCTCGAGGTATGGAACCCCCACGACGTCGAGGTGGTCCGCGAAGAGACAGGCGCGCCCTCGGTGCGGCTTTCCGGGCACGCCGCGGCGCGCGCCGACGAGCTGGGCGCATCCGTCGCGATCTCGCTGACGCACACGCGCGCCATGGCCGGCGCGGTCGCGACGGTCGGCACGTGACGAACCCGCGCTGGCTGGAGCCGCTCCCCGACGCCGCGCTGATGCGCGCGACCGACCAGTGGGCGATCGAGACCAAGCGCGTCCCCGCCCGCCAGCTGATGGAGCGCGCGGGAGAGGGCCTTGCCCGCGCGGTGGGCAAGCACGCGCCCGCCGGGCGGATCGCGGTCGTCTGCGGCAAGGGCAACAACGGCGGCGACGGGCTCGTGGCGGCCCGCCTGCTGCGCCAGGCCGGCCGCGATGTCGACGTGCTGGCGGTGTGGCCGCCCGAATGGATGGGCGAGGATGCCCAGGCCCAGGTCAAGGTCCTGCCGGGCCCGGCACCGGTGCCCTTCCACCCCGACCGGCTCCAGAAGGCGCACGCGATCGTCGACGCGGTGCTCGGCACAGGCTTCGAGGGGGCGCCGCGCGACCCCGCCGACGCGGTCATCCTCGCGATCAACTCGGCCCGCGCGCGGGTGATCGCCGCCGACGTGCCCAGCGGCGTCAACGCTTCCACGGGCGAGGTCGAGGGCGCGGCCGTGCGGGCGCTGGCCACCGCGACCTTCCACCAGGCGAAGCCCGGGCTCTGGATCTCACCCGGCAAGGAGCACGCGGGCATCGTCGAGAGCGTCGACATCGGCATCCCTACCGGCGCGCCCGGCGAGGCGGAGATCGGGCTGATCGGCGGCGGCGTGCTGTTCGAGATGCCGCGCCGCACGTCGGGCTCGACGAAGTTCTCCTCCGGCAACGTGTTCATCATCGGCGGCTCGCACGGGTTGACGGGCGCGCCGTCGATGGCCGCGCTGGCGGCGATGCGCGCGGGCGCGGGCTACGTGACGGTCGGCGGGCCCCAATCCCTCGAGCTCTCATTCACGGTCAGGCTTCTGGAGGCGATGATGGTCGGGCTGCCCGAGCGCGACGGGTCGCTGACGCCGACCGCGCTGCAGCCCGCCCTCGAGGCGATCGGCCGCGCCGA
Organism: Solirubrobacterales bacterium; assembly: GCA_038327685.1. Taxonomy (GTDB): domain Bacteria; phylum Actinomycetota; class Thermoleophilia; order Solirubrobacterales; family Solirubrobacteraceae; genus DASQFQ01. Next base: position 32,135 of record JBBQLH010000002.1, on the reverse strand, counting down.
CGCCGTGGTACTCGGCCCGGGGCTCGGCAAGCAGAAGGGCGCGCAGGAGCTCGCGCGCGAGCTGGTGGAGCGCATCGACGTCCCGCTCGTCGTCGACGCGGATGGCCTCGGTGCGCTCGGCGGCGGGGCGATGGAGGAGCTCGTGCGCGTGCGGCCGTGGCCGACCGTGATGACGCCGCACGCCGGCGAGCTCGGGCGGCTGCTCGGCATCGACTCGAAGGAGATCGGCCGTCACCGGCTCCAGTACGCGCGCGAGGCTGCGGCCAAGGCCAAGGCGATCATCGTGCTCAAGGGCGACGACACGCTGGTGGCCACGCCCAACGGTCGGGTGGCGGTCTCGCGCGGCTTCGCTCCCGCGTTGGCGACGGCGGGCACGGGCGACGTGCTCTCCGGGGTGATCGGGGCGATGCTCGCCAAGGGCCTCGCCCCCGCCCACGCGGTCTGCGCCGGCGTCTACGCGCACCTGCGCGCGGGCCAGATCGCGGCCGCTCCGGACGGTCCGGACGGCGTGATCGCCTCCGACGTCATCCGAGCGCTGCCCGCCGCGCTTGGGAGCTAGATGACTGATTCCACGACCCCTCGGGGCTGTCTGAGGAACCGCGCAGGCCATGGAATCGATCATCTAAGGTCGCGCTCATGGCCCTGACGGTCGCGGACATCATGGACACCGAAGCGCCGAGCGTCGCAACGACCGACTCGGTCGAGCGGGTGCTCGAGGTGATGCGCGAGCACGAGCTGCCCGGCGTGGCCGTGGTCAACGAGGGCGGCCGCTGCGTCGGCATCATCACCGAGGCGGATCTGATCCTGTCGGGGGAGGACGCCGACCTGCACCTGCCCCACTACTTCCAGCTGTTCGGCGGCTTCGTCTTCCTCGAGCGCCTGAGCCACTTCGAGGAGCGACTGCGCAAGGCCGTCGCCTCGACGGCCGGTGACCTGATGACCGAGCACCCGGTGACGATCGAGCCGAGCGCGAGCGTCGAGGAGGCCGCGCGCGTGATCGCCCGCAAGAAGCACAACCGCCTCCCGGTGGTCGAGCACGGCCGGCTGGTCGGCGTGGTGACCCGCCTCGACGTGCTCGAGGCGCTCACCAAGGAGTAGTGGCTCCACTGATGCCCGTGCGCGCCGAGGCCCGGGTCGACCTGGGCGCGATCGAGCGCAACGCGCGGCGGCTCGCGGCGGTCGCCGGACCGGCGGCGCTGTGCGCGGTGGTCAAGGCCGACGGCTACGGCCACGGGATGGTCCCGGCCGCCCGCGCGGCTCAGGCGGGAGGCGCGCGCTGGCTCGCCGTCGCGACGGCGCAGGAGGCGCGCGGGCTGCGGGAGGGCGGGCTCAAGGGGCCCGTGCTGGTGATGGGGGCGCTGTCGGACGAGGAGCTCTCGGTGGCGGTCACCGCCCGCGCCGACGTCGTGGCCTGGCGCGAGGCCTTCGTCGACCGCCTCGCCGCCCTGCCCGAGGCACAGGGGACGGGTGTCCACGTCAAGCTCGACACGGGCATGGGCCGCCTGGGCACGCGCGACGCCGGCGAGGCGAGCCGGGTCGCCGAGGCGGTCGCCGGGCGCGACGGGCTGCGGCTCGCGGGGGCGATGACCCACTTCGCCACCGCCGACGACGACCCCGGCTTCATGGCCGAGCAGCTCGAGCTCTTCACCCCGTGGGCGCGCGCGGTCCAGGTCGCCCACCCCGAGGTCCTCGTCCACGCCGCGAACTCGGCGGCGACGCTGCGCGGGCCCGCCGCCCGCTTCGACCTCGTGCGCTGCGGGATCGCCGTCTACGGCATGGACCCGTTCCACGGCGATCCGGCCGACCACGGCCTCGAGCCCGCGCTGGCGCTCGTCTCCTACGTCGCCGAGGTCAAGGCGGCACGACCCGGGGAGAGCAGCGGCTACGGCCGGCGCTTCGTGGCCGAGCGCCCGACGCTGATCGGGACGCTGCCGATCGGCTACGGCGATGGCGTCCGCCGCGCGCTGACCAACAACGCCGAGGTGCTGGTCGCGGGCCGCCGCGTGCCGCTCGTCGGCACGGTCTCGATGGACAACATCACGGTCGACCTCGGCGAGGCGGGCGCCACGGTGGGCGCGGAGGCGGTCCTGATCGGCGCCCAGGGCGGTGAGCGGATCCTCGCCGAGGAGGTGGCGCGGCGTCTCGACACGATCAACTACGAGGTCACCTGCGGCATCTCCGCCCGCGTGCCGCGGGTCTACGGGCCATGACGGAGCCGCTCGCGACCGCCCGCGCGGCGCTCGCCGGGGAGCCGGCCTGGCTGGTCGGCGGCGCGCTGCGCGACCGGCTGCTCGGGCGCGCGACCAGCGACTTCGACGTCGCGGTCGCGGGCGACCCGCGCGCGGCCGCCGGCGCGATCGCGCGGGCGGCGGGTGGGACGGCGTTCGAGCTCTCGAGCGCGTTCGGGGCGTGGCGGGTGGTCGGGCGGGGCGGCGTCTGGAACGTCGATCTCGTGCGCCTGCGCGACGGCGACCTTGCCGCCGACCTCGCCGCCCGCGACTTCACCGTCAACGCCATGGCCGAGCCGCTCGCGGGCGGCGAGCTGCTCGACCCCCACGGCGGCCGGGCCGATCTGGACGCGCGGCGGTTGCGGATGGTCTCGGCGGCGGCACTCGCCGACGACCCCCTGCGGACCCTGCGCGCGGCGCGCCTTGCGGTCGAGCTCGATCTCGAGCTCGAGTCGGAGACGCGCGCGGCGGTGCGCGAGCACGCTCCCGGGCTCGCCGGGGTGGCCCCCGAGCGCGTGTTCGCCGAGCTCAAGCGGATCGTCGGCGCCGAGCGCGCCGCCGCCGGCCTGATCCTGGCCGAGGACCTGGGCGTCGCCGCCGTCGTGCTGCCGGAGCTCGCCGCGCTGCGCGGCGTCGAGCAGAACGTCTTCCACCACCGCGACGTCCACGGCCACACGCTCGAGGTGCTCGACGCGGTGGCGGAGCTGCAGGCCGGCGCCGAGGCGCTCGGCGAGCACGCCGGAGCGGTGAGCGCGCTGCTGGCCGAGCCGCTCGGCGATGACCTCAGCCGCGGCGACGCCATGCGCTTCGCCGCGCTGCTGCACGACGCGGCCAAGCCGGCGACGCGCGGCTACCGGCCAGACGGCCGCGTGACGTTCGTCGGCCACGACTCCGAGGGCGCCGAGCTGGCGCGCAGCGTGCTGCGGCGGCTGCGCGCCTCCCAGCGCGTCGCCGACTATGTCGCCGCGCTGACACTGCACCATCTGCGGCTCGGATTCCTCGTCCACGAGCGGCCGCTGTCGCGGCGCGCGATCTGGCGCTACCTGGCCGCGACGGAGCCCTACGCGGCCGACGTGACCGTCTTCACGGTCGCCGACCGCCTCGCCACCCGCGGGCGCAACGCCGAGCCGGCGATCGCGGCGCACCTCGAGCTTGCGCGCGAGATGCTCGGGCCCGCCCTCGCGCGCCGTGCCGGCCCGCGGCCCGCGCCGCTGGTGCGCGGCGACGAGCTCGCGGCGGCGCTCGGGATCGAGCCCGGTCCCCGGCTCGGCGCCCTCCTCGACGCGCTCGAGGAGGCCCGCTACGCCGGGGAGATCGCCACCCGCGAGGACGCGGTCAGGCTCGCCCGCTCGCTGCTGACCTGATCGCGGCCTCGGCGACGCGCGCGGCCGCCGCCACCGTGCCGAAGTCGACGTTGCGCGGGATGTCGCGCTGCGAGTGGTAGTTGGACGGCATCTTGTACTCGTCGCAGGAGGCGAGCGTGGCCGCGCGCAGCCCGCCGCGCAGCGCCGACAGCGCGTCGGTGGCGAAGCCGAGGCGCAGGCCGCGGCGCAGCGCCACGCCGGCGCGCCGCGCGCTGTCGGCGATCAGGTCGCGCACGCCGGCGTCGTAGTCGTTCATCCAGATCATCCCCTCGCCCTCGAGCAGGATCAGCTCCGGCGAGCCCAGCGTCTCCAGCACCACCACGCGGGTGCGGGCCGGGTCGAGCTCCGGGCCGTGGCGGCGGACCCAGCCGCGCATTCCCTCCATGAACGACTCCTCCGAGCCGGTCGAGACGAGCAGCACGCGCACGCCCTGGACCGGCTCCTCGCGCAGCATCCGGGCGAGCTCGAGGATGACCGCGACGGCGGTGAGGTTGTCGTTCGCGCCCGGGACGACGGTGCGGGTGCCGATGTCGAAGAAGGCCACCATGCTGCTCGCGGAGATGAACGCGCCGAGCTTGCGCAGCGCCCGCCACCCGGTCAGCGCGCCGAGGCCGGCGAGCGCGGGGCCGGCCGCCACCAGCCGCAGCATCTGCGGCGACGTGTGCTGGCGCGCGTACCAGCCCGGGAAGGTGTCGGCCACGAGCCGGGTCAGCTCGGGGCGGAAGATCACGCCGCCGTTGGCCGCGTCGTGGTGGGCGACGAAGACGAGCGTCTCAGCGGCGTCCGGGTCGCCGGCGGTGCCGGTGACGTTGAAGGTCGAGCGGTGGGGGAGGAGCCGGCGGAAGAGATGCGGCCCGCCGGAGACGTCGTCGACGATCCCGGCAGCCGCCAGCAGCCCGAGCAGCGCGGTGCGCCGCCCGCCGAGGCCCGCGGCGAAGCCCCCGGTCGACAGCAGCCCCAGCGGGAGCGCCATCGAGCCGACCGCGGGCTCCTCCTCGACGCGCGCGAGGACGCCGAGCGCCTCCAGTTGCGCGCGGATCCACTCCGCCGCCTGCTGCTCGCCCTCCGAGGCGGACGGCCGGTCGAAGCCCGCGAGGTGCTCGACGGTGGCGCGTAGGCGGGCGAGATCCGGCTCCATGGCGCGCTGAGGGTATTGGAGTACCCTGCGGCGGCGATGGCCGCGGACCCGGATTGTCTGTTCTGCAAGATCGTGGCGGGCGAGGTGCCCGCCACGCGCGTCCACGAGGACGAGCGCACGATCGCGTTCATGGACATCAACCCCGCGACCCGCGGTCACCTGCTCGTGATCCCGCGCGAGCACGCCGCGGACGTGCACTCGATCGACCCGGAGGACCTGAAGGCCGTCGTCGTGGCCGCCAAGGGCCTCGCCGGCCGCGTGCGCGACCAGCTCGGCGCCGACGGCGTGAACCTCCTCAACTCGACCGGCAAGGTCGCCTGGCAGACCGTGTTCCACTTCCACCTGCACGTGATCCCGCGCTACGACAACGATCCCCTGCGCCTGCCCTGGCAGCCCGAGCCCGGCGACCGCGACGCGATCGCGGCCGCCGCCGAGGAGCTCGGCGCGTAGTGGAGGCCCACTGGTGAGGATGCGTCGCGCCGTGGCGGGCCTGGTCGTGCTCGGCGCCCTGGCGCCGATCGCGTCGGCGCAGGTCATCCCGACGTTCCGCAAGGACTCGGCCATGGACGGGCGCGGCCCGCTCGACATCGTCCGCGTCGCGATGTCGCGCGGCACCGACGGGCGCCTGCGCGGCGAGGTCACGATGGAGAAGGCGTGGACCACGGCCGACCTGCGCTCCGCCACGGGCCAGTCGGGCTCGATCTGCCTGACGCTCTCCACGGCCCGCGAGCCGGGCGTCGATCCGCCCGACTGGCTCGTCTGCGCGACCCCTCCCAAGGAGGGCGACGAGCTCCACGGCCGCGTGCTGCGCGACCGCGCCAACGGGTTGCCGCGGGAGGTCGCCACGGTGACCGTGACGCGCCCGACCGCCCGCACCGTCTACCTCCGCTTCCCCCAGTCGGCGATCGACCGCCCGGCGAGCGTGCGCTTCGCCGCCGAGGCCGTCACACGGGCCGCCCGGTGCCCGCGGCCGCTCGGTTGCCGCGACACGGCGCCGGACGCTCCCGCGACCGGAAATCTCACCTTGCGCAGCACTGCTCCGTCCGGTTAGCGTTGTCAGCGTCAGGACTGGTCGGTCCGGCCGGTCGAAGGGTGCAGCCAGCGAGGTAGAGGCACGAATGGGCACCGGGACGGTCAAGTGGTTCAGCGACGACAAGGGCTTCGGGTTCATCACCCCGGATGAGGGTGGCCGCGACCTGTTCGTCCATTTCTCCGGCATCACGGGTGACGGGTATCGGTCGCTCGCGGAGGGCACGAAGGTCTCCTACGACGAGGAGCAGGGCGACAAGGGCCCGAAGGCGGTCAACGTAGCCAAGCTCTGAGGGGCGCCCGCAACCCGGGCGAGCCCGTCGTGTTCAATGCCGGAATGCGCCCGACCCACAAGGGAGTCCTCGCCGTGCTCGCCGCGGCCGCGGTCGCGGGTGTGCCCGCGGTGCCCGCGTCGGCCCGGATCATCGAGATCGGCCAGACGGCGCAGCCGACCGCGCCGTCGTGCCCGGCCAACCCCTGCCAGGCCGTGTCCCGCACCACGGGCTATCAAGCCAAGGTCGGCGCCCAGCGCGGGCTCATGCAGGCGCCTGCGGATGGCAAGATCGTCGCCTGGACGATCACGCTCGGCACGCCGGGCCCGCGCCAGGTCCGCTTCTTCAACCAGAACTACGGCGGCGCGTCGCAGGCCGGCATCTCGGTGCTCAAGACCGGCACGAAGCTGTTCGGCCGCGTCACGGGCCGCAGCGCGATCCAGAGCCTCCAGCCGTACTTCGGGACGACCGTGCAGTTCCCGCTCGGCCGCGCGCTCAACGTCCACAAGGGCTACCTGATCGCGCTGACCGTGCCGAGCTGGGTCCCGGCGCTCGCGCTCGGCCTGGGCAACGACACGTCGTGGCGCGCGAGCCGTGCGCGCAACGGCTGCCAGGAGCCCGGCATCCAGTCCGCCCAGCTCGACCTCGCGGACCTCGCGCAGTACCGCTGCCTCTATCGCACGGCGCGTCTGACCTACACGGCGACGCTGATCACGACGCCGAAACCACCGAAGCCGGCGAAGCCCGCAAAGCGCTGACCGCGCCGAGGAGCTCGAGCAGCGCCTCGACCACCAGCGGGTCGAACTGGGCGCCCGACTTGGCGCGCAGCTCCTCCATCGCGTCGGCGGACGACATCGCCTCGCGGTAGGGCCGCGTGGTGATCATCGCGTTGTAGGCGTCGCAGGCGAGGATGATCCGCGACGCCACCGGGATCGCCCTGCCGGCGAGACCGTCGGGGTAGCCGCCGCCGTCCCAGCGCTCGTGCTCGTGGCGGACGATCGGGGCCAGGTGCCCGAGCTGCGGCGTGCGCTGGAGGATCCGCTCGCCGATCACGGGGTGCTCGGCCATCACCACCCATTCGTCGGGCGTCAGCGGTCCGGGCTTGTGGAGGATCTCGTTCGGGATCGCCAGCTTGCCCACGTCATGCAGCAGCGCGCCGTGGCGCACGGGCTCGACCTCGGCGGGCGAGAGGCCGAGCAGGCGGGCGACGTCCGTGGCGAGCGAGACGACCTGCTCGGAGTGGGCGTGGGTGTAGTTGTCGCGCGCCTCGATCGCGGCCGCCAGCGCCTGCACCGCGGCGGGCGACCCGTTCTCGGGACGGGCGGCGAAGATGGCCATCGTCTGGCGGGCCAGCCCCGCGATCAGGTGCACGCGCTCGGAAGACATGTCGCGCTGCGCGCGCATGATGATCAGACCCTGCGGGCGACCGGCGTGCAGCAGCGGGAAGGCGGCGAAGGAGCCCACGGCGGTACCCCGGTCGCGAGGCGTGCTCTTGAGGTCGAGTGCGGCCAGCAGCACCGCCAGCGACGGCCGCGTGATGGCGCCGAGCGCCAGCCGCGGCTCGAGCGCGGGGCCCGCGGCGATCCGCGCGCGGGTGAAGATCCGCGCCCGCGGGTCCCCGGGCGGGCGGGCGAAGGTCGTGCGGACGACGTCGCCGCTGTCCTCGAGCTCATACAGCGCGACCTCCTCGGCGCCCGTCACCCGGCGCAGGAACGAGGGCAGCGTGAGGAGCGCGTCGCGCGCCGACTCGGCACGGGCGACCATCTCCCAGAACTCGCGCAGCGTGGCGGCCGGCGAGCCGACGCGGAGCTCCATCAGCTCCAGCTCTTCCTCGATGTCGGCGCCGGCCACCTCCACGCGGTGCTTGCCCCCGCGCTTGGCCAGCAGCAGCGCGCGATCGGCCCGACCGATCAGCTCGTCGGCCGACAGCGGCTCCTCCCACTGCGCGAGGCCGATCGAGCAGGCGACCGGTGAAGCGGCGGCGATCCGGTCGGCCACGACGCGCCCGGCGGCGGCGTCGGTATCCGGCAGCAGGAGCACGAATTCGTCGCCGCCGTAGCGAGCTGCGACGTCGTGGTCGCGCAGCTGGCTGCGGAACGCCGTGGCCACCTTGCGCAGGACGCCGTCCCCGGCCTGATGGCCGTGCTCGTCGTTGATGGCCTTGAAGTCGTCGAGGTCGAGCAGCAGGCAGGCCAGCGGCGCGCCGGTGCGGCGGGCGCGTGAGATCTCCACGCGCACCTGCAGGTACAGGGCGCCGTGGTTGAGCAGGCCGGTGAGCGTGTCCGTCACGGCGGCATGCGTGGCCTGTTCGTAGGCCTCCGCGTTGCGGCAGGCTGCGACCGCCAGGGCGGCGATGGCCTCGAGGGTGCGCAGGTCGTCATCCGTGACCCACCGCATCTCCGAGAAGCCGACCGAGAGCGCGCCCTTGAGCTCGCCGTTCCATGCCATCGGCACGCCCACGGCGGTCTTGAGCCTGCGCAGCGCCGGGTGCGGCGAGCGCTTGACGTCGTCCTGATACGCGTTGGTCACGAAGGCGCGCCCCGTCTTCAGCACACGGCCGGCGATGCCCTCGCCGTGGGGCATCACGATCCCCTTCCAGTCGTCCGGGGTGTTGTGGCCCGCCGTCGCCACGCCGCCGCCCGCGCCGTCGGCGAGGTAGACGCCGGCCAGCGAGCCGCCGACGGCGAGGTTGGCCTCGCGGCTGAGGGTCTCGAGGACCTCCACCAGCTCCAGCGAGGCGTTGAGCGAGATCGCCGCCCGCGTCAGCGCGGCGTTCTGCTCCGCCCGTGCGACGCGGTTGCGCTCGGCCTCGAGCAGCGCCAGCGCGACCGCGGCCTGGTTGGCGAGGGTCTCGGCCACCCGGACCTCGTCCTCGCCGAAGACGCGGCGCTCGCGCGAGATGACGATCGCGACGAAGCGGACGGCGCCGCCCCAGCGCACCGGGACGCCGAGCAGCGATGCGGCCGCGAAGCGCTCCACCAGGTCCTGCCGGATCGCCGGATCGCCGGGCGCGTCGGGTACGGCGACCGGCGCGCCCGAGGCGATGACGCGGGAGACGAGCGAAGGCGCGCCGAGCCACTGGCGGTACGGCGGCGCCTGCGATCCATCGACCGTCCCGTGTGCGACGTCGCCGTCCTGGGAGACCTCGACGAGATGGACGTCATCGGGCGCCAGCGAGGTCTGCACCGCGGCCATCAGCGCCTCGCCGACGAGCTCGGGCGACCGCGCGGCCAGCAGCGCCTCGGAGAGGCGATGGGCGGCGCTCAGCGGAGAAGGGGTGGTCGGGAGCAAGAGAGCGATCCCGGATGCATCGGCCGGCCGCCGATGTCCCTTGATCGCGTGCGCGTCAGCAGGCGCCGGCGTTCTCCTGGCAGAACTGCTCGAACTTCTGGGGTGGCGAGCCCGTGGTGGGCGCCTGGGTGGCAGCCGGGCTGCCCTGCGTGGCGGGCGCCGGCGTCGCCGACGCGCCCGTGTTCGTGCCCGTGGCGCCCGTCGTGCCGGTCGAGCCCGTGGCACCGGTGCCGGCCGGCGTCGGGGTCACGGTCCCCGTGGCGGACGGCGTCGGGGTCGGGGTGGCCGACGCCGACACGTCGGCGGCGCCCTTCTGGTGCGGCACGGTGAGCACCGGCGGCGGCCCCGGGACCTCCTGGACGGCCGAGTCGCTCCCGCCGCAGCCCGGGGCGACGAGCGCGAGGCCGAGAAGCGGCAGGAGAAGGGCAGAGCGGAGCCGGCGCACGACGGAGAAGATCAGCGCGGGAGCGCGGCCATCCGGCGGCCGCAGACGGGGCAGTCGTTGAGGTCCTTCTGTGCGAGCTGGTCGCACCAGTTGCAGAAGCGGAGGTTCTCGGTCGCCCATGGAAGCTGGGACTTTGACGGGGCGAGCGGCAGAACCTGTCCCACGACCTCGAGCGGCTCCCCCGTCTCGCGGTCGACGTAGGTCTGCCCCGGCTCGGCCTCGCGGATGATCTCGCGGCCGGTGGAGGGCGTGCGAAGACGATACTTCTGGCCCATGCGGCGCCAGAGTAGCAAGGGCCGACGAGGCGAAGCCGGTGACGGGCCGCCAGGCGAGGCAGTGTCTCGCGGTTAGGGTCCGCTCAGTGCGCGTCCTGATCTTCCACGGCTACCTGCTGGGCGGCACGGGCTCGAACGTCTACAACGCGCGGCTGGCGGCGGCGCTCGTGCGCGCGGGCCACGAGGTCCACCTGCTCTGCCAGGACCGCGAGCCGTTCGAGCAGGAGTGGGTCGACGCCGCCGGCGACTGGGACGGGGGAGAGCTGGCGCTCGAGACGCGCTCGGAGCCCGCGCGCGCCACGGTCTACCGCCCCGACCTCGGCGGCCTGCTGCCCGTCTACGTCCCGGATCGCTACGACGGGATCGAGGCGCGCCCGTTCCCCGAGCTCTCCGACGCCGAGCTCGACCGCTACCTGGAGCGCAACGTCGCCGCGGTGCGCGAGGTCGCCGAGCGCGCGCGGCCCGACGTGGCGCTCGCCAACCACCTCGTGATGGGCCCGGTCGTCGTGGCGCGCGGGCTGGCGGGCCTCGACGTGCCCTACGCCGTGAAGATCCACGGCTCGGCGCTCGAGTACACGGTCAAGCCGCACCCGCGCTTCCTCCCGTACGCGCGCGAGGGGCTGTGGGCGGCTCGCGGCGTGCTGGTGGGCTCGCGCCATACGGCCGAGAGCCTGTGGGCGGCGATGGACGATCCCGAGGTCGAGCGCCGGACCCGGCTCGGGCCGCCCGGCGTCGACATCGAGCAGTTCGGCCCGCGCGAGCCCGCCGCGGCGCGGGCGGGCCTCGGCACCTTGGTCGGGCGCGTGCGCTCCGCGCGCGCGGGCACGCAGGGATCCTCGTTCGCCCGCGACACCGCGGCCGCCGCCGACGCGCTGGCGGGCCTCGATCCCGAGCGCGACCGCCTCGTCGTCTTCGTGGGCAAGCTGATCGCCTCCAAGGGGATGGAGGTGCTGCTCGCCGCCTGGCCGCTCGTGCTCGCCCGCGTGCCCGACGCGCGGCTCGTCGTGGTGGGGTTCGGAGGCTTCCGCGCGGGGCTCGAGCAGCTCGCGGCCGACCTCGCGCGCGGCGACCTCGCGGCGGCGCGCGCCACGCAGGGCGAGCACGGCGAGGCGCTCGAGCATCTGCAGGCGTTCCTGGACGGCCTCGGGGAGGCCGAGGCCGGCGAGTACGCCGAGGCCGCCGCCGCCCTGCCCGCGCGCGTGACCTGGGTCGGGCGCCTCGAGCACGACGAGCTGGCCGACCTGCTCCCCGCCGCCGAGGCGATGGTCGTGCCCAGCACCTTCCCCGAGGCGTTCGGCATGGTCGCGGCCGAGGCGGCGGCCTCCGGGGCCCTGCCGGTCGTCGCGCGCCATTCGGGCCTCGGCGAGGTCGCCGAGACGCTCGGCGGCGCCGTGCCCGAGGCGGCGCGGCCGCTGCTCGGGTTCGATCTCGGCCCGCAGGCCGTGCCGCAGCTGGCGGCGGCGCTGACCGGCTGGCTGGAGGCGCCCGCGGAGCTCCGGGACGCCGCTCGCGAGGCGATGGTGGCCATCACCCGCGAGCGCTACTCGTGGGAGGGCGTGGCGCGGACCGTGCTGGCGGCCGCGCAGGGCCGCCTCGAAGGTCTGCCCTCCCCTTGAACCAGTACGATTCCGCGACTCATGGGGAGAGCAAAGGTCGCCGTCGCCGCCGCTGCCGCGCTGCTCGTGGGCGTCTCGGGCTGCCAGCTCAAGAACAGCGGTGACAACCTCGTCGCCGGCAAGACGGCGTTCGTCGCCAAATGCGGCTCCTGCCACGTCCTCAAGCGCGCCGGCACCACCGGCGTGGTCGGCCCGAACCTCGACGAGGCCTTCCAGCGCGCCCGCGGCGAGGGCTTCGGCCAGAGCACCTTCGCGGGCGTGGTCGAGCGCCAGATCCTGCACCCGGCGCGCAGCGCCCAGGTCGATCCCGCCACCGGCAAGGCCGGCCCCAAGATGCCCGCCGGGCTGTACACGGGCGAGAAGGCGCGGTACGTCGCCGCCTACGTCGCCGGCGCGGTCGCCAAGACGGGCAAGGACACGGGGGCGCTGGCAGCCGTCGGCGTGAAGCGCTCCACCAAGGCGGCGAACGCCCAGGGAGGCAAGCTCCAGATCCCCGCCGACCCCTCCGGCAACACGGCCTACCTGTTCGCCTCCGCCAACGCCCCGGCGGGTCAGCTCGAGATCGACTCGCCGAACAAGTCCCAGACCGACCACAACATCGCGCTCGAGGGCAACGGCGTGAGCCAGAAGGGCCCGGTGGTCAAGAACGGGGCCGTCTCGAAGATCACCGCCAACCTCAAGCCGGGCCAGTACACGTTCTTCTGCTCGGTGGACGGTCACCGCCAGGCCGGCATGGAGGGCAAGCTCACCGTCAAGTGAGCGCGGCGCCGCGCCGGGCCTCCGCCCGCCGCTCGTCCGTGTCGTACTGCTGGCCCGCGCGCTGGAAGAAGAAGGCGAGCGCGCCCACCATCAGGAGGATGTCGAGCACGACCATCATCCCGCCGGCGAGCTGCTGGTCGTGGATCGGGCTCAGCCCGAGCGCGCGCTCGCCGCGCCCGTAGACGTCGGTGTAGATCGGCTGCCGGATCAGGACGAAGCACATCCCGAGGAACATGCCGAGGAAGCGCGCCGCCAGGATGTGGCCGATCTTCCACAGCTCGCCGCGCAGCCGCCGGCGCTTGGGCTCGAGCACCGACCACCAGACGATCACGCCGATCGCGATGAACGACGAGTGCTGGAGCGCGTGCACGAGCGGATGGCGCACGGCCGCGTCGAAGAAGACCGAGAAGTGCCAGGCGTAGAGCACGAGCACGTAGACGGGCAGCGCGACCAGCGGCTTGCGCAGGGTGCGGAACGCGCCGCGCAACCGCCGCGACCGCGCCAGTGGCACGAGGACGTCGCGGGGGAGGAAGAAGGCCAGCACGGGGTTGCGCAGCCCGATCAGCGTCAGCGGCGCCGCGATGTCGGCGATCAGCAGGTGCTGGAGCATGTGGAACGCGAGGCCGTCGTCGCCGAGATCGTCGATCGGGCTGAGCAATCCGGCGATCCACAGCGCCATCGCGCCGTGCCAGGCGACGACCTGCGGGGTCGGGACCGCCACGCCCCGCCGACGCAGGATCCGCAGCGCGCGCACGTAGAGCGCCTCCAGGACGATGAGCCAGAGGACGATGGCCATGCCCTAAGTGTCGCTCAGAAGAGCGCGCGGCCGAGCAGGACGAGCGCGACGACGATCGCGAAGACGATGACGACGTAGACGAGGAAGCGGAACGCCTCCGCCTCGGAGCGGAGCGGGTTCAGCATGGAGCTAGAGGATGTAGACCGTCGTGAAGACGATGACCCACATGATGTCGACGAAGTGCCAGTAGATGCCGGGCACCTCGACGCCGCGGTGCTGCTCCGGGGTGAAGTGCCCCCGGAAGGCGCGGACCGTCGTCATCGCGAGCAGGGTCAGGCCGATGGCGACGTGCGCGCCGTGCAGCCCCGTGAGGCCGTAGAAGATCGAGCCCTGAGCATGGTCCTGCGGTGCGAAGCCGATGTGCCAGTACTCGTTGATCTGGATGAAGAGGAACGTCGCGCCGAGCCCGAAGGTGGTGAAGATGCCGGCCTTCAGGCCGAACCGGTTGCCGGACTTCGCCGACTCCAGCGCCCAGTGCATCGTCAAGGAGGACGACAGCAGGATGCAGGTGTTGACGAGGGCGACGAGCTTCGGCAGCTCGGTGCCGCCGGCCGGCCACTGGTCCCCGTTCACGACCCGGATGAAGAAGTAGGCCGTGAAGAAGGCCCCGAAGACCATCACCTCGGAGATGATGAAGAGCAGCATGCCGAGCAGCTGGGGCTCGACGCGCGAGGAGCGGTGCGCCTCGGGCGGCCCGTGGCCGTGCTCGTCGTGGACGCCGACGTCAGCGCCGTGGGTGGCCGAGGCGGCTTCCATCAGGCGCTGGCCTCGGCGGGCTCGTCCGCGCTCGACTCGATGTGCACCACGCGCTTGCCGCTGTCGCGCTCGAGCTTCTCGACCAGGCCCTTCTCGATCCACGCGGAGCGGTTGGACGGCAGCGTCGAGATCACGATCTCGGAGAGGTGGAAGTACTCGAGCGCGTTGCGGGCGGCCGTGTAGGGGTCGGGGTCGCCGATCATGCCCGCGGCGACGATCCCGTCGTCCTCGAGCGACCGCAGCAGCTCGCGGAGGCGCTCGCGCGCGGCCCGCACGGCGGTGCCGTCGCCCGAGTCCTGCGGCACGACCACGATGAAGCGGTGCGGACCCTCCTCGTTGAGCTCCTCGAGGCGCTTGACGAGCTCGCCGCCGGCGGCGGTCTGGTTGGCGAGCACGAGCGTGACGTCGAACGGCAGGCCCTCGGAGTCGACGTCGACCACGATGTGATCGACCGGCAGCCCGGTCTCGATCTCCAGGCGCTCCGGGAGGTCGCGCTTGAGCCAGCCCGAGGTGACCGCGGGCAGCGTCGAGATGATGATCTCGTCGATCCCGTGGGCGCCGATCGCGTCCATGGCGGCGTTGAACGGGTCGGCGTCGCCGACCTCGCCCGAGCCGTCGATGTCCTCGTCGCGCATGAAGGCCAGCGCCAGGTCGACGCGCACCTGCGCGGAGTCGCGCACGGCCTCGTCGTAGATCACGTTGCCGTGGCGCGGCTTGCTCTGGGGGACGACGACGTAGAAGTGCGCGTCGCCCTGCTCGTGGCGCTTGCGGATGGCGTCGAGCAGACCGGCGCCGCCGATCGTCTCGTTCGCGAGCACGAGGATGTTGGCCACGGCTACTCGTCCCTCCGGCCGGACTCACCGGCCGGCACGGCTTGCGGCTCGGCCTCGGTCGGGACGTCCTCCTCCGCGGGCCGGAAGATCCCGTGGACCGCACCCGGCACGCCGTACTCGTAGGGCCCGCCGACGACCGTGGGGACGTTGTCGAAGTTGAAGATCGGGGGCGGCGAGGAGACCTGCCATTCGAGCGTCAGCGAGCGCCACGGGTTCGCCTCCGCGCGGGCGCCGCCGCGCCACGACGAGACCATGTTGTAGACGAACACGAGCGTCGAGAGCCCGAGCCCGAAGCTCGCGATCGAGATGAACAGGTTCCAGCTCGCGAACTGCTCCGGGTAGTCGGCGACCCGTCGCGGCATGCCCTGCACGCCGATCACGTGCATCGGCGCGAAGGTCGCGTTGAAGCCGACGAACGTCAGCCAGAAGTGCAGCTTGCCGAGCTTCTCGTCGAACATCCGGCCCGTCATCTTCGGGAACCAGTAGTAGACGCCGGCGTAGATCGTGAACAGCGAGCCGCCGAACAGCACGTAGTGGATGTGGGCGACGATGAAGTAGGTGTCCGAGACGTGGATCGTCAGCGGCACCATGGCGAGCATCACCCCCGAGATGCCGCCGAGGGTGAACATCGTCAGGAAGCCGAGCACGAACAGCATCGGCGTGTCGACGTGCAGGACGCCCCGCCACAGCGTCGCCAGCCAGGAGAAGATCTTGATCCCCGTCGGGACGGCGATGATCGCGGTCGTGACCATCATCGGGATGCGAATCCAGCTCTGCATGCCCGAGACGAACATGTGGTGCGCCCAGACGGTGAAGCCGAGCAGCACGATCGCCAGCAGCGAGAACGCCATCATCCGGTAGCCGAAGATCGGCTTTCGGGCCTTGACGGCGAGGATCTCTGACACGATCCCGAAGCCCGGCAGCATCATGATGTAGACCGCCGGGTGAGAGTAGAACCAGAAGACGTGCTGGTACATCAGCACGTCACCGCCCTTGCTGGCCTGGAAGAAGTTGAAGCCCAGCGCATAGTCGAGCAGGACGAAGAACTGGGAGGACGCGACGAACGGCGTGGCGATCACGACCAGCAGCGAGGTCGAGAAGTTCGCCCACACCAGCAGCGGCATGCGCCAGAAGCTCATGCCCGGCGCGCGCATCGTGATGATCGTCACGAGGAAGTTCAGCGCCGTGGCGATCGACGAGGCGCCGGCGAACTGGACTCCGATCGTGAAGAACAGCTGACCGATCGGCACCTCCGTGGAGAGCGGCGCGTAGGCGGTCCAGCCGGTCGAGAACGAGCCGCCGGGCGCGAGGAAGGAGGCCGCCATCATGATCCCGCCCACCGGCAGCATCCAGAAGGAGAGCGCGTTCAGGCGCGGGAACGCCATGTCCGGCGCGCCGATCATGAGCGGGATGACGAAGTTCGCCAGCCCGGCGAAGACCGGGATGATGAACAGGAAGATCATCAGCGACGCGTGGACGCTGAACAGCCCGTTGTAGGCGTTGGCGTCGACGAACTGCGAGCCCGGCGCCGCCAGCTCGGCGCGGATGAGCATCGCCAGCAGACCGCCGACGAGCATGAAGAAGAACGAGGTGCAGACGTACTGGATGCCGATCACCTTGTGATCGGTGTTGACGCGGAAGTAGTCCTTCCAGCTCGTCGCGCCGTGGGAGGAGTGGTCCTCGGGGCGGGTCGGCTTGCCCGAGGCCCAGTAGAACCAGTAGTCGAAGCCGCCGATCCCGACGAGGAAGAACAGGCCCGACGAGATCAGCCCGACGGTCAGCACCGCGTCCTGGAACTTCACGTCCCAGCCGTCGGCGCCGTCGAACGGGTTCGAGAAGCCGTAGGCGGCGCGCGCGATCGTGACGATCACGGCCGCGACCAGCACGCCGAGCACGACGAACAGCCCTGCGCGGATCAGCCCTGGAGCTCTCAACCTCGCCGCCATCACCCTCCTCTCATCACTTGCTCGCGACCTTGACAAGGTAATCGGTCAGCGCCTTGATCTCCTCCGGCTGGAGGGTGTCCTTGTAGTTCGTCGGCATGATGCCGTCCTGGAAGCCCTTCTCGATCTGGGCGCCCGGGTCCTCGATCGACTGCTGGATGAAGGCCGCGTTCTTGCCCTTGAGCACCTTGTCGAGGTTCGGCCCGACCGTGCCGTTCGCGCCCGCGTCGGCGAGTGTGTGGCAGGAGCCGCACGCGGGCGAGGCGCCGCTCGCGAACAGCGTCTTGGCGTCGGGGGCCGCACCGCCGCCGCCCGCAGCGCCACCGGCCGGCTTGCCGCCGCCGGCCGCCTTGGCCTTCATGTCGGCGAGCCACTTGTCGAAGGCGCCGGGCGAGACCACGTGGGCGCTCTGGCGCATGACGGAGTGGCCGAGGCCGCACAGCTCGGCGCAGACGACCGGGAACGTGCCGGTCTTGATCGGGCGCACCCGGATGTGCGTGGTGATACCCGGCACCGCGTCGATCTTCTGACGGAAGGCGGGCACCCAGAAGTCGTGCAGGACGTCCTTGGACTGGACGTCGAAGCGGATCGCCTTGCCCTTGGGCAGGTAGAGCTGGCTGGAGGCGAGCTCCTTGCCGCCGCCCGAACCGGGATAGAAGAAGGTCCACGTGAACTGCTCGCCGACGACGCGGACCTTCATCTCGTTGGCCTCGGCCTTCTCGATGTCGTGGAGCACCGCGTAGGCGTAGGAGCAGAGGGCGACGAGGATGATCGCCGGGGCCGCGGTCCAGATCACCTCGAGCCGCGTGTTGCCGTGGATCGGCGGGCCGTCCTCGAGCTCCTGGCCGGGCTTCATGCGCCACCGCCACACGCTGTAGAGCACGATCGTCTGGACCATCACGAAGATCGGCACGGAGACGATCAGCAGGACGTCCCACAGCGTGTCGATCGGCTTGGCCTCCTCCGAGGCCGCGATGGGGAACCAGTTGATCAGCAGGCCGAGGCCGATGCCGCAGGCCGACGCGATCGCGCCGATCGCCAGCAGGGGCAGCAGGTGCTTACGGCCAGAGTCTTGCTCGCCCATGGGGGCGGCATCCTATGCAACCGGCGCGACAGAGGGAACGCGCCGTCAGG
Source organism: Solirubrobacterales bacterium (assembly GCA_038327685.1). Lineage (GTDB taxonomy): Bacteria > Actinomycetota > Thermoleophilia > Solirubrobacterales > Solirubrobacteraceae > DASQFQ01. The sequence continues at coordinate 14,256 of JBBQLH010000002.1, read as the reverse complement.
CGTGGCTAGGCCGCGCGCGCCAAGCCGCCGTGCCGGCCTGGTCGATGGCCCTCGTCGTCGGCCGCCCCGCCGGAGCGGAAGGCGGAGGGGGCGAGGCCCTGATGGCGCCGGAACGCCTTGGCGAACTGGGCCGGCTGCCGGTAGCCGACCCGGTGGGCGACCTCGCGCACGGTCAGGCCGCGGCGCGCCAGGAGCTCGGCCGCCCGCTCCATCCGCACGCGCGTGAGGTGCTCGCGGAACGTCGTGTGGCCGATCTCGGCGTAGGCGCGCTGCAGCTGGCGGCGCGAGGACGCGACGCGGCGGGCGATGTCGTCGAGGGAGAGCTCGCTCGCGTAGTCCTGCTCGACGATCGCGACGGCGTCGTGGAACAGGCTTGTGCGGTGACGGACGGTGTTGGGGCGCTGGGTGGGCACGCAGGATCAATACGCCCGAACGCGCCAAGTGGATCTGTTGATGCTCGGTTCGGGCCGAGCTGGCGCGTTGCCGCTCCTGCCGCCCGTCGGCCCGACGAGGTACGATTGCGGCAATCGTTGCAAGCGTTCCTGACGGAGGTGTGGCCGGATGCAGGTGCGGGACGGCATGAGCACGATTGTGCTGACGGTCGGTCCGGGGCATACGCTCCGCCAGGCAGCGTCCGCGATGGCTCGGCGCCGCGTCGGGGCCGCGGTCGTGATCGACCCCGAAGCCCAGGGCCTCGGCATCCTCACCGAGCGCGACATCCTGCACTCGATCGGCGAGGGTCAGGATCCCGACACGGAGCGCGTCGCCGACCACCTGACCGCGGACCTCGTCTTCGCCGCGCCGGACTGGTCGCTCGAGCAGGGCGCGGCCGCGATGGTCCGCGGCGGCTTCCGCCACCTGATCGTGATCGACGGCGGCGAGGCCGCGGGCGTGCTCTCCGTGCGCGACATCGTCCGCTGCTGGACCGACGACGGGGCGAGCTGTGAGGTGCCGCAGTCGCCGGCGGTGGGGGTCGCGAGCGCGTAGGTCGTTCGCGGCAGGACCGGCGAACGTCAACGGCGGCTGGGTAGGGGTGAGTTTGAGGGGGTGTGGTCACTTGACCCCAATTCTTCGGGTCAAGTGACCACACCCCCGCCACTCACACCCGAACCCTGCTCAATACCAGCCGCAGTTGACGTTCGCCGCGCTTACCTCGGAGGCCCAGCCAGCACCACCGACGTCTCGACCTGGCGCCCCGGGATCGACCAGTACCGCTCCAGCAGGGCGGCTCCACGCTCCGCCGGCACCGGCTCGAACCCGTGCCGGCGGTAGAAGCGGATCGCCCACTCGGCGGCGGCCCAGGTGCCGACGAGCATCGGCCGCGTGCTGCGGCTCGCCAGGTGCTGGAGCAGGGCGCTGCCGATGCCCTGGCCCTGGCGGCCGGGCGCGGTGTAGGCATGGCGGATCAGCTCGACGTCGCGCACCGGCTGGATGCCCATGATCCCGGCCAGCTCGCCGTCCGCCTCGTGGCCCCAGAACACCACGCCGGCCGCGATCTCGGCGTCGAGCTCGTCCGCCGGCATGTAGGGCTCGCGCCAGCGATCGGCGGGGATCACGCCGCGGTAGGCCTCGGCAGCGGCGTTGACGATCGCGAGGATCGCGGGGCGCTCGTCATCGCGACACGGCCGGATGCTGCTCATGGCAGGTAGCGGACGGCGACGACGAGCGCGTCGTCGGAGCCCCGCGCGTGCGAGGCCAGGACCCGCTCCGCCTGCTCGGGCGCCGGGACGCGCGGCATCAGCGAGGAGCCGAAGTCGGCGGCGACGCCGTCGGTGGCCATCACCACGCAGTCGCCGGGCGCGAGCTGGGTCCGCACCACCCGCACGGAGGGCAGCGACCACCCGAGCACGCCGCCGAACAGCGTGGGGGAGTCATCGGAGTCGCCGCGGCCCCGGTCCGCGCGCACGAGCCGGCCCTCGACGTTGCCGATCCCGGTCCAGGTCAAGCCGCCCGTCGTGAGGTCGAACCAGGCGAGCGTGGCCACGACCCCGCGGGTGGAGCGCAGGGCGTCGTGGCAGCGCCGGAGCAGGGGCTCGGGGCGCTCGTCCGGGCGCACGCGCAGCACGGCCGCGGCGGCCTCCGCCGCGTCGGCCGCCGCGTCGCCGTGCCCGAGGCCGTCGATCGTGGCCACGAGCGCGCCGCCGTCATAGGGCGCGAACACCGCCAGGTCGCCCGAGCGGCTCTCGCCCGCGAGCGGCGCGCCCGCCTCGCCGCGCTCGAGCGCGGCGGGCCAGGCCGGCTCCTCAGGCACGCACGCCCCTGCTCGCGCTGCGGCCCCACATGACGAGCGTCACCGTCGTGCCCTCGCTCGGCCCGCTCTGGATGTCGAACTCGTCCACCAGCCGCCGCGCCCCCGGGAGCCCGAGGCCGAGGCCGCCGCCGGTCGTGTAGCCGTCCTGCAGAGCGCGCTCGATGTCGGCGATCCCAGGGCCCTGGTCCGAGGCGACGACCTCGATCCCCTCCCGGCCGTCGCCGTTGCGGATGACGCGCAGGCGCACCTCGCCACGGGTCGCGTAGTGGGTGATGTTCCGGGCGACCTCGGAGATCGCGGTGGCGAGCAGCGTCTGGTCCGTGGAGCTCAGGTCGAGCTCGCCGGCCAGCTCGCGCGCCCGCTGGCGGGCAGTGACCACGTCCGCGTCTGACTCGATCGCGATCCGGCTCTCAGCCTCCACCGTCGAGCGGCTCCTTGAGCTCGGTGCGCAGCAAGGCGAGGCCCTCCTCGAGGTCGAGGGCCGTCTGTACGTCCTCGAACTTCATCCCCAGCTGCACCATCGCGAAGGCCACCTCGGGCTGGATGCCGACGATCACGGTCTCGGCACCCCGCAACCGCGTCATGTGGGCGATCCCACGCAGGGAACGCGACACGAACGAGTCCATGACGTCGAGCGCGGTCACGTCGACGATGATCCCGCGCGAGCGGTGCCGCGTGACCTGGCTCATGACGTCCTCGCGCAGCTGCAGGACGTCCGTGTCCGTGAGCGCCGTCTGGATCGAGGCGATCAGGACCGGGCCCTGCTTGAGGATCGGGACCGCCAACTAGCGCGCCTCGGACGGCAGGTAGTCGCCCTGGGTGACCTCGTAGCCCAGCAGCCGCTCGGCCTCCTCGATGCCGCCCTGGAGGTCGCCCACCGCGTTGACCTTCGAGAGGTCCACGCCGAGCGTGACCAGCGTCTGCGCGATGTCGGAGGAGAGGCCGGTGATGATCACGCTCGCGCCCATCAGGCGCGAGGCCTCGACCGTCTGGACGAGGTGGTTGGCGACCGTCGAGTCGATCGTCGGGACACCGGTGATGTCGATCACGACCACCTTCGCGCGGTTCGCCCGGATCCCCCGCAGCAGCTGCTCGGTCAGCTGACGCGCGCGCTGGCCGTCGAGCACACCGATGATCGGGAGGATCAGCAGCCGCTCGCGGACCTGCAGCACCGGCGTGGAGAGCTCGCGGATCGCCTCCTGCTGCTGGCGGATGACGCGCTCGCGCTCGCCGACGAAGTTGCCGGCCACCGTGTTGGCGATCCGGTTCGCCGCCGGCTCGTAGGCGTCGAGGACCTTGTTGAGCAGGTCGAAGTCGGTCTGGTACTTCTCGAACAGCGAGCGGGCGAGCACGTCGCGCAGCAGCAGCACGATGCCGACGACCTCGTCGACCTCGACCCCGCGCGGGATGATGCGCTCGGAGAGGTTGCGCGCGTAGTCCTGCAGCGCCTCGACGGAGCCCGTCTCGAGCACCCCGACGTAGGAGTCGTAGATCGACGTGGCCTCGGAGAAGATCTCCTCCTGCGTCAGCGCCGTGAGCAGCCGCGTGTCCGAGATCCGGCGCGCCCACTCCTCGCGCAGCTGGGTCCGGTTGGCGCGCAGGTGGGAGACGAGCTCCCTGAGCAGGTCGGCGGTGGCGTCGCCGTGGGGGTCGCCCGCCGTCACGTCGGGGGTGTCAGCCATCGATCTCCTTTGTCGGGTCGCCCGCCTCGGCGCCGGGCGGGTCGGGAAGCATGACAGTCTGCTGCGCGGTGCTCGCGTCGGGCCCCAGCGCGAGCACGGCCATGTCGTCGCGCAGGTTGCCCATCGACGCGTGCATCACCGCCTGCTCGACGTGAGCGGCGACGGCGTCGGGCCGCATTCCGCCGCAGCCTCGGAGCAGCTCGACGAGCTGCTCGGTGCCGAACACCTCGCGGCGCTGGCGCCGGACCTCGGTGACGCCGTCCGTGTAGAGGACGAGCACGTCGTCGGTCTCGAGCTCGACCACGACGTCGGCGAGCAGCGGGTCGGCGTCGGAGCCCAGCAGCGTGCCGAGCCGGCCGACCTCCTCGACGCGACCGTCGCGGTGGACGATGAACGGCAGCGGGTGCCCGCCGCACGCCAGTTCCAGCCGCACGTGGCCAGGGACGACCTGCATGTAGGCGTAGGCGACGGTGCAGAAGCGCCCGTCGGCGACCTGCTCGCGCAGGGCGCGATGCAGCAGCGTGAGGACCCCGCTGGGGCGGTGCTCGTAGGCGGCCGCCGCGCGCAGCGTGTGGCGGGCGAGCGCGGTCACCGCCGCCGCCTCGGGGCCCTTGCCCTGGATGTCGCCGATCAGTGCCGCCCAGCCGCCGTCGCGGGCGCGGTAGAGGTCGTAGAAGTCGCCGCCGAGCTCGACGCCCTCGCCCGCCGCGTTGAAGCGCACGGAGGCGGAGAGGCCGGGCACGTCGGGCAGTGCGCCCGGTCGCAGGGAGCGCTGGAGCGTGCGCGCGATCGTGCGCTCCCGCTGGTACAGGCGGGCGTTCGCGATCGCCACCGAGGCGAGGCCGCCGAGCTGGGTGAGGATCGCGTCGTCGCGGGCGGAGAACTCGCGCTCGGGCCGGTCGACCACCTCGAGCGAGCCGAGATCCTTGCCCTGCGCGCGCAGGCCGACGCTGAGCCGCGACGGGTTGGGGTCCGAGCTCTCCTGCAGCTCGGGCGACGTCGCCCCGATCGGCGGCCGCCGCGGCTCGGCGGACAGGATCGCGATCGACGCGCGCCGGGCTCCCAGGACCGCGCGCGCGGCGTCGGCGGTCAGCTGCAGGATCTCCTCCGCGGTGAGCGAGGAGTTGATCGCCACCGAGGCGTCGGCGAGCGAGCGCAGCTGCTCGACGTGCTCGTGCTCGATCCGCGCGATCTCCTGCACCTCGTGATAGCCGCGGGCGGCGATCTCGAACGCCGACAGGCTCTCGCGGATGAACTCGGCGGCGGCCTGGACGATCGCACCCTGGCGGCCGACCGGCGCGGCCGCGAGCGCGGCCGTCAGCGCCCGGTGATGGGCGTCCGCGAAATCGAGCACGCTGTACTGCCCGCCGACGGCCTCGCGGCCGAGCGCGTAGGCGGCGCCGAGCCCGCTCTCCCCGCCCTCGTCGAGGTGGGCGGCGAAGGCGGTGGCGTAGCGATCGGCGAGGCCGCCGGTCTCAGGCGACGACACGTCTGGCTGGTCGACCCCCACGGCGCGACAGCCTACGCGGGTCGGGGCCTCAGGGCTAGATGTGGGTGAGTTGGCGTCAGTGCCCGGCGCTGTGGTCCGCCGGGAGCTCGGAGATGCCGTGGGTGACGTCGCGGATCCACTTCACGAGCGTGACGAGGAAGAGGATCCCGCCGACGACGGTCAGGTAGAAGGTGATCGTCAGGCCGACCAGCGCGAGCGCGACCCCGGCGGCGTTGAGGATCGGCACCAGGCTCGGATCCGGGAGGTGGAGCTCCTCACCGGCGGGCGGGGCGTCGATGTCGTGCGCCGCCATCAGGCGGTGTAGATGGCCGCGGCGAGGAACGTGAGCCCGAACATGAGCAGCATGATCGTCGCGACGATCAGCCCGGTCCGGAGGTTGCGGCGTGCGAGCTTGCGGTCCATGCGAAGCCGAGTCTACAAGCGGGCGTCGGCCACCATGGCGCAGAACAGCAGCGCCAGGTAGAGCAGTGAGAACAGGTAGGTGCGCAGCGCGCTGCGGCGGTCGGCGGTGCGCTGGAGGCGCACGGCGAGGACCATGAAGGCGGCGCCGAGCGCGACCGCCGCGGTCGCGTAGATGGCGTCGAAGAAGCCGAACAGGACCGGCAACAGCGTGAGCACGAACAGCAGGCCGGTGTAGAGGACGATCTGGCGCCGCGTCTCGGTCTCGCCGTGGACGACCGGCATCATCGGCACGCCCACGCGCGCGTACTCGTCCTTCATCAGCAGCGACAGCGCCCAGAAGTGCGGCGGCGTCCAGTAGAAGACGATCGCGAACAGGTACAGGGCGGTCGGATCGAGCGAGCCCGTCACCGCGGTCCAGCCGACCAGCGGCGGCACGGCGCCGGCCGCGCCCCCGATGACGATGTTCTGCGGGCTCCTGCGCTTCAGCCACACCGTGTAGACGAACACGTAGCCGAGGAAGCCGGCGAGCGCGAGCGTCGCGCTCAGCACGTTGACGGCCAGCGACAGCTCGGCGAACGAGAGCGCCGCCAGCACGATCCCGAAGCACAGCGCCGCCGCCGGCGCGATCCGCCCCGCGGGCACCGGCCGGTTCGCGGTGCGGGCCATCTGGGCGTCGATGTCGCGGTCGAACCAGTGGTTGACCGCGCCGGCGCCGCCCGCCGACAGCGAGCCGCCGAGGCACGTCAGCGCGACGAGCGAGAGCGACGGGTCGCCGGCCACGTACATCGTCGTGATCGTCGTCACGAGCAGCAGCGACTGCACCTTCGGCTTGGTCAGCTCGACGTAGTCGCCCACCACCTGGCGCGCGCCGGCCAGCGGCCACGCGGCATGCCGGGTGGCGCGCGAGGCTTCCATCAGCGAGTGGTGAGGCCGCGGCCGGCCTGGTAGCGCTGCTCCACGCCGGTCTCCTGCTCGACCTGGCGGCGGATGTCCTTCATCGGCTCGACCGAGCGCACGCGCGGGATCACGTCGAAGTTGTTCTCGGGCGGCGGCGAGGACATGTACCACTCGAGCGTGTTGGCCTTCCACGGATCGGGCCCGGCGATCGCGCCGCGCTTGAGCGAGTGCACGATGTTGATCACGGTCAGCAGGATCCCGAACGCGAGCACGAAGGCGCCGACGCTCGAGATCAGGTTGTAGGCGGTCCAGTCGTGGTTGGAGTACTCGTAGATCCGGCGCGGCATGCCGCTCAGACCGGCCGAGTGCTGGACCAGGAAGGTCAGGTTGAAGCCGAACAGGATCGTCCAGAACGACGCCTTGCCCAGGCCCTCGGACAGCATCCGCCCCGACATCTTCGGGAACCAGTAGTAGATCCCGGCGAAGATCCCGAACACGGAGCCGCCGAACAGCACGTAGTGCAGGTGCGCGACCACGAAGTAGGTGTCCGTCAGCTGCCAGTCGACGGGGAAGACGGCGAGGAAGATGCCGGAGATGCCGCCGATGAGGAACACGCCGATCAGCCCGGCGCAGAACAGCAGCGGCGTCCGGTACTCGATCGTGCCGCGCCACAGCGTCGCCACCCAGTTGAAGATCTTGACGCCGGTCGGCACCGCGATCAGGAAGCTCGAGAGCATGAAGAACGCGAGCACGACGGTCGACATCGGCGTCGCGAACATGTGATGCGCCCACACGAGCAGGCCGAGGAAGGCGATCGCCGCCGTCGAGGCCGCGATCGCCTTGTAGCCGAAGATCGGCTTGCGCGCGAACACGGGCAGCACCTCGGAGACGATGCCGAAGGCCGGCAGGACCATGATGTAGACGGCCGGGTGCGAGTAGAACCAGAACGCGTGCTGCCACAGCAGCGGCGAGCCGCCCTGGGTCGGATCGAAGAAGGTGCCGCCGAAGTGGCGGTCGATCAGCAGCATCGCGAGCGCCGCGGCCAGCGCCGGCGAGGCGATGATGATCAGGTAGGAGTAGATGAGGATCGTCCAGCAGAACAGCGGCAGGCGGCCCCAGCCCATGCCCGGCGCGCGCATGTTGTGGATCGTCGCGATGAAGTTGAGGGCCCCGAGCATCGACGAGAGGCCGACGATGTGGAGCGCGATGATCCAGGCGTCCTGGCCGGCCGACGGGTTATAGTCGGTCAGCGACAGCGGCGGGTAGGAGGTCCAGCCCGCCTCCGGCGGCGAGAAGAACAGCGAGGCGTAGAGCACGATGCCGCCGAACAGCAGCATCCAGTACGACCACGCGTTGATGCGCGGGAACGCCATGTCGCGCGCGCCGATCATCAGCGGGACGACGTAGTTGGCGAACCCGGCCATGATCGGGATCACGAACAGGAACACCATCGTCGTCCCGTGCATCGTGAAGAGCGCGTTGTACTTCTCGGGCGAGACGAAGGTGTTCTCCGGCAGGCCGAGCTGGATCCGGATCAGCAGCGCCTCGACGCCGCCGAGGATGAAGAACACGAACGTCGTGTAGAGGTAGAGGATCCCGATCTTCTTGTGGTCGACCGTCGTGATCCACGACGTCCAGCCGCGAGCCTCGGGGGCGACGCGGCGCGCCGCGATCTGGGGCCGCGCGACGGCGCGCACCGAGGTGGTCTCGGTCACGGGGGGCTCGGAGGTGATGGCCATGGGTCTCGGGGAGTCTTTCCTACTGGGATTGCGACTGCTGTGCGGCCTGCTGCTGCTGCTTGAGGATCCCGGCGCGCTGCTTGGCGCCCGCGTCGCGCGCCGCCTTGATGTCGGCCGCCTGCCGGTCGTACCAGGCCTTGTACTGGTCAAACGGGACGGCCCTCACACGCGCCAGCATGTTGGCGTGATTGCGCCCGCACAGCTCGGCGCACTGGCCCTCGAACGTGCCCGGCTTGTCGGCCTTGAACCACGTGTGGTTCGTGTAACCGGGCAGCGCGTCCATCTTGCCGCCCAGCTTGGGGATCCACCACGAATGGGCGACGTCGTCGGCGGTGATGTCGAGCGTCACCGTCATCCCGACCGGGATCACCATCTCCTCGTAGGAGAAGACCTCCTTGTTGGCCACCCGCGGGTACTGGAAGCGCCACACGTACTGCTGGCCGTCGACGACGATGTTGAGCTTCGCGCCCTTGGGCGGCGCCGGCTGGTCCGTCGAGGCGAAGAGCGTGGTCGAGGCGACCTTGGCGCCGTTGGCGTCGATGTCCGAGGCGGGCGGGTTCTTGATCCCCGGCAGCTTGATGAAGGTCACGACCGTGATGAAGACGAGGATCACCGCGGCGCCGACGGTCCAGCCGATCTCGAGCCGCGTGTTGCCGTGGATCTGCGCCGCGACCCGGCCGCGCCGCGCCTTGAAGCGGATCAGGAACCAGAGCAGCGTCCCCTCGACCCCGAGGAAGACGATCGTCGCCATCACGAGGATCAGCGCGTAGAGCTCCGCGATGTCGTTCGCGTTCTTCGAGCCCCCGCGCTCGGGGATCAGGATGCCGGCGAGGATGTGCAGTGCGGCGGGCAAGGCGGAGCGCAGTATATGGACGGCCCGGGCCGCTTCCGCGTCCGGACTAGGATCCCTTGAACTCGGGCGGGCGCTTGGCCAGGAAGGCCTGCACGCCCTCCATGAAGTCGCCCGACGCGGCCATCTCCTGCTGCGTGGCAGCCTCGAGCTCGAGCTGCTCGTCCATCCGCGGGTAGATCCAGGCGTTGAACTGGCGCTTGGAGCCGGCGTAGGAGCCCGTCGGCCCGGTCGCCAGGCGCTCGGCGAACGCGTCGACCTCGGCGTCGAAGGCGTCGTCGGCGGTCACGCGGTTGATCAGGCCCCACTCGAGCGCCTGCGGGGCCGGGATGCGCTCGCCCAGCATCGCCATCTCGGCCGCGCGCGTGTGCCCGACGCGCGCGGGCAGGAAGAGGGAGGAGCCGCCGTCGGGCACGAGGCCGATGTTCACGAACGCCAGCAGGAAGTAGGCCGACTCGCGGGCCACGATCAGGTCGCAGGCCAGCGCGAGCGAGCAGCCGATCCCGACCGCGGGGCCGTTGACGGCGGCCAGCACGGGCTTGGGCATGCGCCGGATGCCGGTGATGATCGGGTGGTAGCGGTCGCGCAGGGCGCTGCCGACGTCGGGGTGCCCCTCGGCGGTCGGCTCGAAGCCGGCCTTGAGGTCCGCGCCGGAGGAGAAGCCGCGGCCGGCGCCCGTGATCGTCACCGAGCGCACCGAGTCGTCCTCCGCGGCCTCCTCGACGGCGGCGCGCAGATCGAGTCCGAGCTGCACGTCCCAGGCGTTCATCGACTCGGGGCGGTTGAGCTCGATGCGGAGCTCGGCGCCGTTGGAGGCGCCGCGGGTGACGGTCACGGTCTCGGCCATGGGCGGGCATCCTATGCTGAGCGCGTGGCCGGCCACCGCCCCCGTATCGGCATCTGCACCGCGCTCGAGCACGCGCGCTGGACGGTCTGGGACCAGGAGGCGTTCCTGCTCGACCGCTCCTACGTCGACGCGATCCAGGCCGCCGGCGGCCTCGCGCTGATGATCCCGCCCGATCCGCAGGCGGCGCGCGAGCCCGACGAGGTGCTCGACGTGCTCGACGGCCTGATCCTCGCCGGCGGGTCCGACATCGACGCGGCGACCTACGGAGAAGAGCCCCATGCCGCCACCCAGGGCACGCGGCCCGAGCGCGACGACTTCGAGGTCGCCCTGGCCCGCCGGGCGCTCGAGCGCGACATCCCGCTCCTCGGCATCTGCCGCGGCATGCAGCTGATGAACGTCGCGCGCGGGGGGACGCTGATCCAGCACCTGCCCGATGACTTCGGCCACGAGGACCACCGGCGCGTGCCGGGCTCCTTCGACGGGGCCGACCACGATGTCCGGCTCGCCGGCGGCTCGCTGGCCGCGCGCGCCGCGGGCGAGGTCGACCACTCGACCAAGTCCCACCACCACCAGGGGGTCGCGCAGCTCGGGGACGGGTTCGTCGCGACCGGCTGGAGCACGCTCGACGAGCTGCCGGAGGCGATCGAGGACCCCGACCGCCGCTTCGCGCTCGGCGTCCAGTGGCACCCCGAGGCCGACCCGGGCTCACAGCTGATCGCCTCGCTCGTGCGCGAGGCCGCTGCGGCGCGCAACGGCGACCGCGGCTGAACGGCGGATAACCGAACCGCGCTCCGCCTCACCCGGAGCTACGCTCGCGCTGTGCGCCGGTCGACCGCCATCCGCCTGGTGGCGTGCACGGCGCTTGCCGCGGGGTTCGCGGCGCCGCTCGTGCGCCGCCGCCTGAGGCTCCCGCCGCCCGTGGTGACCGCCACGGCCGCGAGCGCACCCTTCGCGCTGTGCGTGCTCGTCCCGCGCTCGCGCAAGCGCGACGTCGCCGTCGTCGTCCTGCAGATGTGGGCCTACGTGGCGACCTACCAGATGCCCAACGACGATCCGGCCGCGCTCGAGCGGCGGGTCCTCATCGACTACCCGGTGCGCGTCGACCGCTTCATCGGCCGCGGCGTGACGCCGACGCTGCGCCTGCAGCGCGCGTTCGGGCGCCCCGGGCGCACCAACGCGGTCGAGCGAACGCTGATCTGGTCGCACTGGATCTGGTTCCTGGTTCCGCACGGCACGGCCCTGTATCTGCTGCTGCGCCATCGCGAGCGCTTCCCGCGGGCCGCCTGCCTGCTGTACGGGACCTTCGACATCGGTCTGATCGGCTACTGGGCCGTGCCGACGGCGCCGCCCTGGTACGCGGCTGCGCGCGGCCGGATGGACGACGGGCGCACGCCGGAGCTGCGCCGGATGATGTTCGAGTACGGGGAGCAGTTCTGGAAGTCCAACTGGCAGCCGATGTACGGTTTCCTTGGCGGGAATCCGCTCGCTGCCATGCCTTCGCTGCATTTCGCCCTGTCCGTCCAGGCCGCCCACGTGCTCTCCGAGACCGGCCCCGTCGCCGGCGCGGTCGGCTGGGCCTACGCCACGACGCTCGGGGTGGCGCTCGTCTACCTCGGCGAGCATTACGTCGTCGACCTCGCCGCCGGGCTGGCGCTGACCGAGACCGTCCGCCGGGCCGCCCCGCTGGCCGCGCCGCTGCTCGGCCGGGTCGCCGCCGGGGTCCAGGGGCTCGAGGCGAAGGCGCGCGGGTGAAGACCACGGCCCCCCGCGACGTTCCCAACCCGCCGGCGCCCGAGGAGGAGGTGGAGCACGAGGAGCATCCGCCGCGGCTCGACTTCTCCGCCCGCAACCTGGTCGGGTTCGCAGCCTTCCTGGTGCTCTCGATCGTGGCGCTGTACTTCCTGCTGCCGCAGGTCGCCGGGCTCGAGGAGACCTGGCACAGGGCCGAGGAGGGCAGCCCGATCTGGCTCGGACTCGCGCTGCTCTTCACCCTCGGCATGTTCGGCGGCTACGTGCTGCTCTTCCACGGCGTGTTCGCCCGCGCCGCCGCCGGCCGCCTGACGCTGCGCGAGAGCTACCAGATCTGCATGGCCGGGCTCGCCGCCACGCGGCTGTTCTCCGCCGGCGGCGCCGGCGGCATCGTGCTCACGGCCTGGGCGCTGCGGGCGGCCGGCCTGCCGCGGCGCGTCGTGGCCGACAAGACGGTGTCCTTCCTCGTCCTCACCTACCTCGTCTACACGGTCTCACTGATGGTGTTCGGGTTCGGGCTGCGCTTCGGCGTCTTCCCCGGGCCGGACCCGTTCACGATGACGGTGATCCCCGGCACGCTCGCGCTCGTGGTGACCGTGCTCGGGCTCTCGATCGCGCTCGTCCCGACGGACTTCGAGCGCCGCCTGCAGTCGCTCGCGCTGCGCCACGGCCGCGTCGGCCGGGTCGCCCAGCGCGCGGCCACGGTTCCCGCCACCGCGTCGCTCGGCATCCGCGACGCACTCGCCCACCTGCGCTCGCGCGATCCCGCGCTGCTCGGGGCGATCGTATACTGGGGATGCCAGATCGGCGTGCTGTGGGCGTCCTTCAAGGCGTTCGGAGACTCGCCGGCGTTTGCGGTGCTCGTCGTCGCCTTCTTCGTCGGCATGCTCGGGAACCTGCTGCCGCTGCCCGGCGGGATCGGCGGGGTGGACGGCGGGATGATCGGCGCGTTCGCCGCGTTCAACGTCGACACGGGCCTCGCCGTCGTCGCGGTCCTCGTCTACCGCGGCTTCACCTTCTGGCTCCCGACCGTCCCCGGCGTCATTGCCTACCTGCAGCTGCGCAAGACCGTCGAGCGCTGGAGAATCGGGCGCGCGGCGCTACACTATACAAACTGAAGTAAGGCTCCGAACGGGAGAAACCAAAGTCATGGCAGACGTCGAGCAGGTCATCATCGTCGGCAGCGGCCCCGCCGGCTACACGGCCGCCCTCTACACGGCGCGAGCCAACCTGAACCCGCTCGTGATCGAGGGCTTCATGTGGGGCGGGCTGCTCCAGCAGACCACCGATGTCGAGAACTACCCCGGCTACCCCGAGGGCATCATGGGGCCGGAGATGATGCAGCAGTTCCGCGACCAGGCGGAGCGTTTCGGCACGCGCTTCATCACCGACAACGTGACGAAGATCGAGCCCGGGACCGGCACCGAGCCGCACACGGTCTGGGTAGACGAGGACGAGTACAAGGCGCGCACGGTGATCCTCGCGATGGGCGCCGAGCACAAGAAGCTGTGCGTCCCCGGCGAGGAGGAGCTCGGCGGCCGCGGCGTGTCCTACTGCGCGACCTGCGACGCCGCGTTCTACAAGGACAAGACGACCGTGATCGTCGGCGGCGGCGACTCCGCGATGGAGGAGGCCCTCTTCCTCGCCAAGTTCTCCTCGCACGTGACGATCGTCCACCGCCGCGACGAGTTCCGCGCGTCGAAGATCATGCTCGAGCGCGCCCGCAACACCGAGAACATCGAGCTCCTCACGCCCTACGTGGTCGAGGAGTTCGTCTCCGGCCACGACGGGGTGCTCGGCCACGCACGACTGCGCCACACCGAGACCGGTGAGGCGCACGACCTCCCGATCTCCGGCGCGTTCATCGCTGTCGGCCACGAGCCGCAGTCGGGGATCGTCAAGCACATCGTCGAGAGCGACGAGAACGGCTACGTGGTCACCGAGGGCAAGTCGACGCGCACGCAGGTGCCGGGCATGTTCGCCGCGGGCGACCTCGTGGACCACACCTACCGCCAGGCGGTCACCGCCGCCGGCTCCGGGTGTCAGGCCGCGCTGGACGCCGAGTGGTACCTCCGCGACACGCCCGGCATCCCGACGCCGGAATCGCTGAAGGACACCGGCGATCTCGCCGAGGCGCAGTGGGCGCAGGCGGCGCCGGCCCAGCCGCTCGCCGGGCCCCGGAGCTAGGTGTTGAGCCCGGTGACCTCCCGAACGCGGGTGAGCGGGGGGCGGTTGCCGAGGGCGCTGTGGGTGCGCCGCTCGTTGTAGTGGCGCACCCAGTGTGGCAACGATGCGCGACGGGCCTCGCTTGAGGCGTATTCGAGCGCGT
>JBBQLH010000001.1:0-98062 GCA_038327685.1 Solirubrobacterales bacterium | reverse complement strand
GACAGGTCGGAGAGCTTGGCGACGATCTCCTCCGCGGTCAGCTTGTCGTAGCCCGCGATCGCGAGGTCGGACTCCGACGCGACGGCGCCCTTGACCTGGCCCTCGGCCTGCGCGACGCCCGGCACCTTGCGCGCCTGGCGCGTGGTGCGCTTGGCCCTGGCGCCGGTCTTGCGCGCCGTCTTCGCAGCGGCCTTCCCGGTCTTGCGCGCCGCGTCGGCCGCGCCCGTCTTGGTGATCTCGTAGGACGGATCGCCCTCGATGTCGGCGCCCACGACCGTTCCGGTGAGCTTCGGGATCTCGCGCAGGATCCGCTCGAGCATCTTCTCCTCGTCGGCGCGGATCGAGGCGGCCAGCTTCGCCGTGTCCTCGTCACCGACGGAGCGGGCGAGCCGCTCGATCGACGTGTAGGTCGCGATCTCCAGCGCCTCCGTGGCGCAGGCGTCCTTGGCGTTCTTGAGCACCTTCTCCTCGCCGCCGGAGCCGCGCACGAGATCGAGCGGCGTCTTGGCCAGCGCGAGCGCCTGCCCGGCGACGCTCTGGGCGACGCCGCCCAGGAACTGCAGCGGGTTGCCGCCCTGGCCCAGCTCGCCGAGCCGCTGCTGCACGCGCTCGGCGTGGCCGCGCGTCTCGCGCAGGTGGGTCTCCAGCCCGCTGCGGTACGTCCCGCGGGGCGTCATCGCGATCTGCGACTGCAGCACGCGCACGAGAGCCATCTCGCTCGCGTGGGCTTCATTGAGGTACTGCACGACCTTCTGCTCGGATCGACTCATATGGCCGGCCTCCGTCAAGTTGGGATGTTCGAGGGATACGGAGCTGCGGTGCCGCCAGCCCATGAAGGGACGCGCGGAGAATCCGGCGTGTCCTTACGTTTAAGCCTCTCCCGGCCGTCCGGTGCGCAAACAGACGTTCGGCCTGATGTCCGACCGCGGACTGGTCTAGCCCAGCCGCGACCCGACCACGGCGTGCACCAGCGGTGGCGCGTCCACCGGCGCGTCCGACCAGGTCAGCGCGGCGAGAACCTCGCGGCCCGCTGCCTCGGCGCTCGCCTCGTCGCCGGCCTGCACGCGCGCGATGACGGCGTCGCCGCCGACCTCGTCCCCGACCCGGACCAGGAAGTCGATGCCGACACCGAGGTCGATCGTGTCCTCCTTGCGCTGCCGGCCCGCGCCGACGCCCGCCGCGGCGCGCCCGATGGCCTCGGCGTCGACGGACTCGAGCCAGCCGTCGCGCCCGGCGCGCACCGCATGGGAGACAGCGGCGCGGGGCAGCAGCGAGGGATCGTCGACGACCCGCGGGTCGCCGCCCTGCGACTCGACGAACGCGCGGAAGCGCTCCAGGGCGGCGCCGCTCCCGAGCGCCCGGCGCGCCAGCTCGTCGCCCTGATCCCCGCTCTCGGCGACCCCGGCCAGCACGGCCATGCGCCCGGCGAGCGCGACGCAGAGGTCGGCGAAGCGCCCCGTCCGCTCCCCGCGCAGGACCTCGATCGCCTCGCACACCTCGCTCGCGTTGCCGACGGCGTCGGCCAGCGGCTGGCTCATGTCGGTGATGAGCGCGCCGGTCGCGCGGCGGTTGTCCTCGCCGAGCGCGACGCACAGCTCGGCCAGCTCGCGCGCGGCGTCGATGTCCTTCATGAACGCGCCCGAGCCGGTCTTGACGTCGAGCAGGATGGCGTCCGCGCCGCCGGCCAGCTTCTTGCTCATTATGCTCGAGGCGATCAGCGCGATGTCGTCGACCGTCGCGGTCACGTCGCGCAGCGCGTACATCGCCTTGTCGGCCGGGACGAGGTCGGCGGTCTGCGCGCAGACGGCGAGGCCGATCGCCTCGACCTGGGCGATCAGCTCGTCGCCGGCCAGCTCGGTGCGCATGCCCGGGATCGCGTCGAGCTTGTCCAGCGTGCCGCCGGTGTGGCCGAGCCCGCGGCCGGACAGCTTGACCACCTGCATGCCGAGCGCGGCGGCGAGCGGGGCGACGACGAGCGTCGTGCCGTCGCCGACGCCGCCGGTGGAGTGCTTGTCGACGGTCGGGCCGGAGAGCCGCGAGAGGTCGAGCTCGTCGCCCGAGGCCACCATCGCGGCGGTGAGCGCGACCGCCTCCGCGCGCGAGAAGCCGTTGAGATAGCCCGCCATCAGGAAGGCGGCCATCTGGTAGTCGGCGACGTCGTCGCGGGTGTACGCGAGCACGAACTCGCGCAGCGTCTCGGCCGGCAGCTCCTCGCCGTCGCGCTTGGCGGCGATGACGTCGACGGCGTGCATGCGGGCGTACCCTGCCACAGCATGGTGGGAGCCGGCGCGACGACGGACACGCTGCGCACGCGGGTCGACGCGTGGATCTCCGGCGACCCCGACCCGGTGACGCGGGCGGAGCTGGGCGAGCTGCTCGAGCACGCGGCGTGGGAGGAGCTCGCCGAGCGCTTCGCGCACGGGTTGAGCTTCGGGACGGCGGGGCTGCGTGGCCGGCTCGGGGCCGGGCCGTCGCGGATGAACGTCGCCACCGTGCGGCGCGCGAGCGCGGGGCTCGCTCACCACCTGCTCGCCGCGGTCGCGGGCGCGCGCGACGCGGGCGTCGTGGTGGGCCACGACGCGCGCCATGGCTCGCAGCGCTTCGCGGCCGAGGCGGCAGCGGTGTTCTCCGGCGCCGGGCTGCGCACGTATCGGCTGCCGCCGCTCGCGCCGACGCCGCTGCTGGCGTTCGCGGTCCGCCGGCTCGGCTGCGCGGCGGGCGTGATGATCACCGCCAGCCACAACCCGCCGCAGGACAACGGCTACAAGGTCTACCTCGGCGACGGCGCCCAGATCGCGCCGCCGGCCGACGAGCAGATCGCGGCCGCGATCGAGCGCGCCGGCCCGCCCGTCGCGCTGCCACTCGGCGACGGCGGCGAGCCGGCGGACGCCGCCGACGCCTACCTGGCCGCCATCCTCGCGGCGCTGCCCGCCGCCGACGCCCGCGACGTGCGGATCGTCTACACGCCGCTGCACGGCGTCGGCGCGCGGTTGTGCCTGGAGGCGCTGGACCGCGCCGGCTTCCCGGCGCCCCACGTCGTCGCCGAGCAGGCGCAGCCCGATCCCGACTTCCCGACCGTGGCGCGGCCCAACCCCGAGGAGGAGGGGACGCTGGACCTCGCGCTGGCCGCGGCGGCGGAGCACGGCGCCGACGTGATGCTCGCCAACGACCCCGACGCCGACCGCCTGGCCGTCGCCATCCCGGGCCCCGGGGGCTGGCGCCGCCTGAACGGGAACGAGATCGGCGCGCTGCTCGCCGACTTCCAACTCGAGCACTGCGCGGACCGGCGGCGCGCGCTGCTCGTCACGACCGTCGCCTCCTCCACGCTGCTCGGCGGCATGGCCGCGGCCGCCGGCGCCCGCTACGCCGAGACGCTCACCGGCTTCAAGTGGATGATGCGCGCAATCGCCGAGGCGCCCGGGCACCGCCTGCTGCTGGCCTACGAGGAGGCGCTCGGGTACACGGTCTCCGACGTCGTGCGCGACAAGGACGGCATCTCCGCGGCGCTCGTCATGGCGCAGCTCGCCGCGACCGAGAAGCGCGCCGGGCGATCGCTCGCAGACCGCCTCGAGGCGATCGCGGCTCGCTACGGCGCGCACGCGACGGATCAGGTCACGCTCGAGCTCGAAGGCGCGGGACGGCCCGGAGCGGATGGGGCGGATCATGGCTCGCCTGCGCGCACAGCCGCCCGCGACGCTGCTCGGGCGGCCGCTGGACGCGCTCGACGACCTGGCCGCCGGGAGCGGCCCGCCGCCCCGCGCCGAGGTGCTGATCCTGCGTGCGCCCGACGTGCGCGTCGTCGTCCGCCCCAGCGGGACCGAGCCGAAGCTCAAGTGCTACCTGGAGGTCGTCGCCGGCGACCTGCCCGAGGCCGCGAGCAGCTGGCCGCGCTGCGCGCCGAGCTGACCGAGGTGCTCGGCGCATGAGCGGGCTGCGCGGCCTGCTCGGCCTCCTGGTCATCCTCGGCGTCGCGTTCCTCGCGTCCAACCACCGCTCGCGGATCCCGTGGCGGACCGTCGTGGTCGGGCTGAGCGTCCAGATCGCCTTCGCCGTGCTCGTGCTGCGCTGGTCGGTCGGCAAGGACGTGCTCGACTTCGTCTCCGGCCAGGTCAAGGCGCTGATCGACTACACCAACGCCGGGATCGACTTCCTGTTCGGCAAGCTCGTGGCCGACAAGAAGGAGACGATCTTCGCGCTGCAGGTGCTGCCGGTGATCATCTTCATCGGCGCCCTCGTCGGCATGCTCTACTACCTGCGCGTCATCCAGTGGATCGTCGAGATCGTCGGCGGCGCGATCTCCTGGGCCATGCACACGACCAAGGTCGAGTCGCTCTACGCGGCGACCGTCATCTTCCTCGGGCAGTCCGAGGCGCCGCTGATGATCCAGTCCTACCTCAACCGCCTCACCCGCTCGGAGCTGTTCGTGGTGATGACGGCCGGCTTCGCCTCCGTAGCGGGCTCGACGCTGGTCGGCTACGCGCTGCTCGGCGCGCCGCTGCCGTTCCTGCTCGCGGCCACCGTGATGAACGCGCCCGCCGCGCTCTACATGGCCAAGATCATGTTCCCCGAGACGGAGGAGCCGGCGAGCGAGGGCGGCGTCCGCGACGTCCGCGACACGGAGTCCGCGAACGTGATCGACGCGACCGCCCGCGGTGCGATCAGCGGCGGGCGGATCGCGGTGATCGTCGGCTGCCTGCTGATCGCCTTCATCTCCCTGATCGCGCTCGCCAACGGCCTCCTGGCGGCGTCGGCGACTGGTTCGGCTACGACGGCCTCACCTTCCAAGGGTGCTCGGCTGGGCGTTCGCGCCCGTGGCGTGGCTGATCGGGGTGCCGTGGGACGAGGCCGCCAAGGCGGGCACCTTCATCGGGGAGAAGACCGTGCTCAACGAGTTCGTCGCCTACTCCGACTTCGGCCCGAAGGTGAAGTCGCTGTCCCACCAGACCGTCGTCATCGTCACGTTCGCGCTCGCCGGCTTCGCGAACTTCGCCTCGATCGCGATCCAGATCGGCGCGATCGGCGGGCTGGCGCCGGAGCGCCGCGGCGAGGTCGCGCGCCTCGGTCTCAAGGCGCTGCTCGCGGGCTCATTGGTCAACTTCGCCAACGCCGCGATCGCCGGCGTCGTCGCGTCTTAGGTCGTCGAGCGTCCTGCCGCTCACGACCGACTCCGGCCGGCTGCCGACCGGGCCCTCGCCGTGCGTGGTCGCGCGGTGCTGCTGGACGACGAAGGAAGTCGTCATGGCGCGAGCGGGCGCGGCCTCATCGCCGCGCATCGTTCGCGACGCTCCACGGACGCCGGCGTCAGGCGGAGCCGGCCGCCAGCACGCAGAGCCCGGGCGACCACCCGGTGGCGCTCAGCTGCTTGGCCAGCGCGTCGCGCCGCGCGGCCTGCGCGGCGCTCGGGGCCACCGGCGGCGTGACGCCGTTGGTGCCGCCGACCCGGCCGGACTCCGCGGCCGCGCCGGGCACGTAGTGCTCGCCCTTCCAGCGCAGGATGTCGATCCCGCGCTGGTAGTCGATCGAGTAGAGGACGTCGTCCTTGCCCGCCCACTTGGGCGAGGAGGAGGAGCTGCCGAGCGACAGGAAGTACCCCTGCTCCTGGATCTTGCCGTCGGGCGTGATCTGCAGGAAGCGGACGCCGTCCTCGTACTCCGAGATCGCCACCAGGCCGCCGTCGTGGAACGTCGGGTGTCGATCCAGTTCCCGATCACCTTCGGCGGCGTGCCGTCGAGGATCCCGCGGGCGCCGATGATCGTGCCGGCGCGACCGTAGAGGTACTGGCAGTCGAGCACGCACTCGGCCGTGTGGTTGGCGATCGGGATCGTGCCGACCTGTTTGATGTTGGCCGGGTCGCGCACGTCGAAGAACTGCACGCAGCCCGTCGCCGCCATCGCCGCGACGCACTCCGGGACGCCGACGGAGTAGAAGTCGCTCGCGACCGCCAGCACCTTGCCGTGGGTCGGCACCTCCTCGTTCTCCCAGGCGATGTTCGCCTTCATCCCGCCGAGCGGCTTCGGGGCCGCCGGGTCGGAGATGTCGTGGATCGAGATATTCTTGCCGGACGTCACGAACATGCGGTCGCCGACGACCTTGGCGCCCGTGGTGAGGCCCACGTCCTCCTTGATCGAGCCGAGGTGCTCGACGTTGGCCGGCATCACAGCGTCGGACAGCGGTGGCACGACGGCGGACGCGGGGACGGCCGCGCAGAGCAGGGAGAGCGTGGCGAGCAGGAAGACGCGGAATGACCGCATGCGAGCGCCCACGCAGCGCAACGCCCGAACTTGCGGTCTATCGCGGCCGCGCGGACCCCTCGACCACGCGCGCGAAGGCCCCGAACAGCCGCTCAGCGAGCTCGGCCTGCTCCGGGAGGTGGCGCTCGTCGGCGGCACGCGCATCTGCTTCGGAGACCCCGGCCTGGCCCAGCCATGCGCCGTAATGGGCATACCAGCCGTCGAGCGTCGCGCGGTCGACCTCGGGATGGAACTGGACGCCCCACGCGGACGGGCCGGAGCGGAACGCGGCGACGCCGGCCGGCGCTCCGGTCAGGAGCTGCGTCGCGCCGTGCGGTAGCTCGAAGACGTCTTGATTCCATTGCAGCCCCCGGATCGGCGATCCGAGGCCGGAGAACAGTGCGTCCTGGGTGGCCGCCGGGGCCGCGGTCAGCTCCAACCAGGTCACGACGCGGCGCGGCCCCCGCCGGACCTCCGCGCCGAGCGCGTGGGCGAGCAGCTGCGCGCCGAGGCAGATCCCGAGCACCGGCACCCCGCCGGCGAGCGCGTCCTGGAGGAGCTCGCGCTCGGCGCCGAGCGCGGGATCGCGCTCCAGGTCGAGGACGGACTGGCTGCCGCCGAAGGTGACGATGCCGTCGATCTCGTCGAGCCCCGGGAGGGCGTCACCCGCCGCCGGCCGGCGCTCGTCGAGCACGACCCCGGCCGCGCGCAGCGGCCGCTCGGCCAGGCCGAGGAACGGCTGCTCGAGGTGATGCAGACAGGCGAGGGTGGCCGCCAGCCGCCTCAGCCGCCGTTCCAGTGGTCGGCGGCGCGGCGCTTCAGCATCGCCCGGAACTGCTCGGTCGTCCGCTCGAACAGCTCGCCGGTGCCCCAGTCGAGGATCACGCCGTGGCGCCGGATCGCGTCCATGGTGTCGAGCTCGCCGTCGCGGTAGCGCTCGGCCACCTTCTCCGCGTCCTCCTTCAGCCAGCCCGCGCGCTCGTCGCGGATGCGCTTGCGCTCCTGCTCCGTGCGGTCGGCGTCGAGCTCGTACTCGGCCAGCTCCGCGTCGACCTCATTGACGACGACGCCATAGTCGATGCACGCGCGCTCGATCGTCACGTAGCCGTCGGCGACGTCCTCGACCACCGCCTCGGGGTCGCGCTCGAGCGGGTCGCCGAAGCCGCCGCCGCCGGCCGAGGGGCGCGTGAACACGTCGCCGGGCCCGACGTCGACGTTGGAGAACGTCGCGCCGAGGAACTTCGCCTCGTCCTCCCCCTCGCGCCGCAGCCAGACGCCGTGCGGGATCGACGGCAGCCCGCCCTCGATGCCCCACGTGATCGAGCGGGCGCGGTCGCAGCAGTAGGACATGACCGCGTCCTCGGCCTCGGTCAGCCGGCCGCCCTTCGACACGCCGACGCCGCCGCGGAAGCGCCCGGGGCCACCCGAGTCGGGGACGATCTGGTGCGCGGTGGTGAGCACCGGCGTGAGCCGCTCCTGGCCCTCGAGCGGCTGGACCGCGAGGCCGACGCCGAAGACCGGGGAGGTGCAGTTCGCCCCGTCCTTGCCGTTGCGCCCGCCCCAGCCGCCGACCATCCAGTCGTACCACATGAACACGGGCCGGTCGTCGGTGCGCGCGTCGCGCCCGCCGACCAGCAGGTACTCGAGGTTGAAGCAGCACGCCATCGCCCGCTCGGGCATGACCTGCGACCACAGCTCGTAGACGGAGTTCGTCACCTTCTCGTAGCCGCCGGAGCAGAAGCCGGTCACCGCCACCGGCCAGGCGGCGTTGATGACCGAGTTCTCCTCGCCCGCGTCGACCTCGATCGCGCGGTAGAAGCCCGAGTTCAGCGGCACGTCCGGGAAGAACGTCTTCGTGCCTCCGACGATGCCCGAGAACGTCGTGCCGAAGCTCGAGTTCAGGAACGTCGCGACCGCCGGATGCGAGCCGGAGAGGTCGTAGCGCAGCTCCTCGCCGTCGATCTCGAGCTTCACCTTGACCGGCACGAGCCCTTCGCCCTCGGCAGGGTCGAAGTCGAGGTAGTCCTCGGTCTCCCAGACGCCGTCGGGCAGCTCGCCGATGCGCTTGCGCGTGAGCCGCTCGACGTAGTCCTGGACCTCCTCGAACGCCGTCACGACGGTGTTGCCGCCGTACTTCTCGCACAGCCGCAGGATCTCGCGCTCGGCCACGCGCGTCGACTCCGCCTGGGCGCGCAGGTCGCCCTTCGCATCGCTCGGCACGCGCGTGTTGGACACGATCAGCTCGACGACGTCGTCGCGCATGGTGCCCCTGTCGGCGATCCGCACCGCCGGGATCCGGATGCCCTCGGCGAAGTGCTCCTTGGCGGAGACGTCGAAGGAGCCCGGGACGCTGCCGCCGACGTCGGCCCAGTGGCCGTTGGAATGCGAGAACGCGATCAGCTCGCCGTCGTGGAAGATCGGCCGGATGATGCGCACGTCGTTGAAGTGCGTGCCGCCGCTATAGGGATCGTTGATGGCGAAGAGGTCGCCCTCGTGGATGTCCTCGCCGAACGTCTCGATGACCGCCTTGGCCGTCAGGTGCAGCGTGCCGACGTGCACGGCGATGTCCTGGCTGCCCTGCATGACCGTGTTGCCCTGGGCGTCGCACAGCGCCGAGGAGAAGTCGCGGCAGTAGATGACGAACGAGTGGCAGGTGCGCAGGATCTGCTCCGCCATCTCGTCGACGATGGTCACGAACGCGTTCTTGAGGACCTCGAGCGTGACCGGATCGAGCTTGTAGTCGGTCTCGGTGCTCATGACTCGTCCTCCTGCTCGATCTGCATACGGATGTTCAGCCACTCGTCGACCTCGACCTTCACCCCGGGCGGGACGAGCACGGTCGAGTCGAGCTGGTCGATCAGCGCCGGGCCCTCGAAGGCGGCGCCGGCGGGCAGGTCGTCGCGCGCGAAGACCGGCGCCTCGACCGCGTCCTCGCCGCGCTGGAAGACGACCTTGCGCCTGCCCGTCGGCTCCGGATCGCCGCCGTCGGCGTCGTGGCTGGGCAGCTCGGCCTTCTCCGTCTCGCCGACGGCGCGCACGTTGAGCTGGTAGACCTCGACCGGCGAGTCCTCGCGGCGATAGGAGTGCTCGCGCTCGTGCTCGGCGTGGAAGGCCTCGACGACCGGGTCGAGCGACTCGAGCGGCGCCTCCACCTCGATCGGCAGCGCGCGCCACTGGCCGACGTAGCGCATGTCGATCTCGCGCGTGAGGCGCACGCGGTCCTCGGGGATGCCCTCGGCGTCGAGCATCTCGCGCGCGTCCTTCTCGAGCCGCGCGAACGCCTCCTCGACCTCGCCGGCGTCGACCTCGTCGGCCTTGCCGCTGTACATCTCCGACAGGTCGTGGCGGACGTCGACGAGCAGGCAGCCGAGCGCGGAGGTGACGCCGGGGTTGGGCGGCACGATCACGGTCGGGATCATCAGCTCCCTCGCGAGCGCGGCGCCGTGCAGCGGGCCGGCGCCGCCGAACACGACGAGCGCGAACTCGCGCGGGTCATAGCCCTTGCGGATCGAGATCAGCCGGACGGCGTCGGCCATGTTGGCGTTCGCGACCTCGATCACCGCGCCCGCGGCGTCGATCGGATCGAGCCCCAGCGGGTCGGCGACCTTGTCACGGATCGCGGCTTCGGCGGCGTCGCGGTCGAGCTCCATGCCGCCGCCGATCAGCTCCGTCCCGAGCCGGCCGAGCAGCAGGTTGGCGTCGGTGTTGGTCGGCGCCTCGCCGCCGCGCCCGTAGCTCGCGGGCCCGGGATCGGCGCCCGCCGACTGCGGGCCGTTGCGCAGCGAGCCCGCCTCGTCGATCCAGGCCAGCGAGCCGCCGCCGGCGCCGATCGTGAGCACCTCGATGCTCGGGAAGCGGATCGGATAGCCGTACTCGACCGACCACTCCTTGGTCACCTTCGGCTCGCCCTCGTAGACGAGCGAGATGTCGGTGCTGGTGCCGCCCATGTCGAGGCCGATCGCGTTCTCGTGGCCGCACAGCGCGGCGATGTGGCGCGAGGCGATCGCGCCCGCGGCGATCCCGGACGCGGCCAGGCGCACGGCGAGCTTCTCGACCGTCCGCGGCGTCATCACGCCGCCGCCGGAGTGCAGGAGCAGCAGGTCGCCCTGGTAGCCGCGCTGCTCGAGCTCGTCGGCGAGCCGCGACACGTAGCCGCCCACGAGCGGCGAGAGCACGGCGTTGGCCACCGTGGTGGAGAAGCGCTCGTGCTCGAAGATCTCCGGCAGGACCTCCGAGGAGGTGGTGACGCTCACGCCGTCGAGCTCCTCGCGCAGGATCTCCGCCGCGCGCCGCTCGTGCTCGGGGTTGGCGAAGGCGTTGATGAAGCAGACGGCGACGGTCTCGATCTCGCGCTTCTTGAGCAGCCGCGCGACCTCGCGCACCTCGTCCTCGGCGAGCTCCGCGACGACCTCGCCGGCGAAGTCGACGCGCTCGGTCACCTCGAAGCGATCGCGGCGGCGGATGTAGGGGGGAGCGACGTCCTTGTAGGCGTCCCAGAGGTCGTCGCGCGTGCCGCGGCGGATCTCGATCACATCGCGGAAGTCCCGCGTCGTGACCATCGCGGCGGGCGGGAAGCGCCGCGTGATCAGCGCGTTGGTCGCGACCGTCGTGCCGTGCGAGAACAGCCGCACGTCGGAGAGATCGATGCCGGCCTCCTCGACGCCGGCGAGCACCCCTTCGAGCGGGTCCGACGTCGATGGCACCTTGGCGACGCGGATGTCGCCGCTGTCGTCGTCCAGCACACAGACGTCGGTGAACGTCCCCCCGACGTCGACCGCCACGCTGGTCACAAGATCTCCTCCCGCTCGCGTCCCGTTGACCGTTTCCCTACCCCCGCACGCGGCTGCTGACGCGGCGGCGGTGGACGATGACGGAGCCGACGGCGAGCGCGGCCGGGATCCCCACGAGCGCGGCGGCCGAGAGCGGCACGCCCGCCTTGGTGAGCACGCCGAGGGAGGCGGCGGCGAGGATGATCCCGAGCGCGTGCCGAAGTCCCGTGACGGGCACGTACGGCAGCAGCGACGTGCCGATCCACACGCCCGGCAACGAGCCGACGAGGATGTTGGCCATCAGCCCGAGGTCGACGTTGCCGCTCGCGAGGTGGGCGAGCCCGGCGCTCCACAGCAGGATGGCGGCGTGGAAGACGTCCGTGCCGACGACGCGCCGCGGCGCGAGCCGGTAGAGCAGGATCAGCGCGAGGCCGACGAGCGCGCCCGAGCCCACCGAGGTCAGGCCGAGGATGAACCCGAGCACGAGCCCGATGCCCACGGTTCCCACCTTGCTCCGTGTCCGCCGCAGCCCGGCCGACGCGCGTTCGCGCTTGACGAGCTCGGGGCGGAACAGCGCCCGGAACAGCGTCGCCGAGGCGGCGAGCATGAGCGCCGCGGCGACCGCGCCGAGGAGGTACGGCTCGAACGTCTTGCCGTAGGTGCTGTCGAGCCGGTTGAGCGTCACCACGCCCGCCAGCGCGCCCGGCACCGAGCCCGCGGCCAGCCACCAGGACAGCCGCAGGTCGACGTGGCCGGCCCGCAGGTGGCGCCAGCCGCCGAACGTCTTCGTCACCGCCCCGTAGGCGAGGTCGGTGCCGATCGTCACCACCGGGCTGTAGCCCCCGACGAGCAGGAGCAGCGGCGTCATCAATGAGCCGCCCCCGACGCCGGTGAGCCCGATGAGGACGCCGACGGCGAGGCCGAACAGCACGATGAGCGGATCCACAGGTGGCGCGGCAGGCTAGCTACCAGCGCCGATGCCTAGGGTTCTGGGCATGGCTTTCACACTCAACGAGGAGACCCGCCGGCTGCTCGACAGCCCGCACTACGCCGTGCTCGCGACGATCAATCCCGACGGCGGGCCGCAGACGTCCGCGATGTGGGTCGGGCGCGACGGCGACGACGTCCTGTTCTCGACCGTCGAGGGGCGGCGCAAGCACCGCAACCTGCTCCGCGACCCGCGCGCGAGCGTCACCGTCCTGGACTCCGACGACCCCGAGAACTACGTGGAGCTGCGGGGCAGCGTCACGATCACCGAGGACGTCGGCCGGGCGTTCGACATCGGCCTGTCGTGGAAGTACGACGGCAAGGACCCGGACGAGGATCCACCGGGCGCGGTGCGCGTGGTCCTCCGCATGGTCGTCGCGAAGGCCACCGGCTACGCGGTGTAGCTCAGCGGTAGCCGGTCGGGTCGGGCGGCAGGCCCTTGTCCTGCACCTCGACCATGTAGCGCCAGCAGTCGGGCTGGGAGCCGTCGAGGTCGGTGAAGCCGTACTCCCGGGCGAGGCCGCCGGAGGAGAACGAGCCGCCGTTGCGGCGCGCGCGCTCCGGGTCGGCGGCGAGCGCGGCGACCGCGCGGCCGACGAAGCGCGGCGACTCGGAGATCGCCTTGAAGTGCGGGCTCCCGCCCGTCGCGTCGCGCCAGGTCTCCTCGGTGACGGAGTAGTTGTCGAGCATCATCTCCGAGCGCATCCAGCCCGGCGTCAGCGCGACGGCGGTGCCGCCGTGGGACGCGAGCTCCTCGGCCTGCGCGAACGCGAGCCGGATCACCGCGGTCTTGGCCAGGTCGTAGAAGGTCGAGAGCCGGTAGTGCTCCGCGTTGTACTCGGCCGTCCCGTCGGTCATCTCGACGACGAGGCCGCCGGGCCGGCGGATCAGCAGCGCCAGCGCGAAGTGGCTGGTGATCAGGTGCGTGTCGATCGCCAGGCGCAGCATCCGCAGCCCGCCGTCGAGGTCGTGCTCCCACAGCGGCGTGTTCCACTCCGCCAGCCGCTCGCCGCCCCAGATGTCGTTGACGAGCACGTCGAGACGGCCCTGCTCGCCGTCGATGCGCCGCACGAGCGCCTCGACCTGCGCCGCCTCCAGGTGGTCGACCGCGACCGCGATCCCCTCGCCGCCGGCGGCGGCGACGAGCTCGGCCGTCTCCTCGATCGTCTCCGGCCGGGCGTACTCCGAGCGCCGTTCCCGGGTCGTGCGACCGGTGCAGTAGACGGTGGCGCCGGCCTCGCCGAGCGAGACGGCGGTGCCGCGCCCGGCGCCGCGGGTCGCGCCCGTGACGAGCGCCACCTTCCCGGTCAGGGGACCCGACACTGCACGCATCCTAGGAGGACGAGCGCGCCGCCGGCCAGCTGCGTGGCGCCGAGCGACTCGCCGAAGACGACGAACGCCAGGCCGACGGTGACCAGCGGCTCGACGGTCGACAGGATCGACGCGGCGGTCGGGCCGACGCGCTGCAGCCCGGCGAAGAAGAGGCCGACGGCGCCGACCGTCGAGACGACGGCGATCCCCGTCCGCCGGCTCGCCCGCTCGCGCCCGAGCGCGACGGCGCTCACCGCGACGATCGAGGGGAACGTGTAGATGAGCAGCGAGAGATCAGTAGCGCTCCTTATGAATGCTGATGCTCCAGCGCCTGCGCCTGTTGCGCGAGCTGCACGCGCGCGGCACGATCGCCGCGGTCGCCGACGCGCTCCGGTTCTCGCCGTCGGCCGTCTCCCAGCAGCTCGCGGTGCTCGAGCGCGAGGCCGGCGTGGCGCTGCTCGAGCGCGCCGGGCGAGGGGTCCGGCTGACCGATCCCGCGATCGTGCTCGTCCGGCACGCCGAAGCGCTGCTCGAGCGTGCCGACCGTGCGGAGGCCGAGCTCGCGGCGGCGGCGGGCACCGTCGCCGTCCGGGGGAGGTCGCCTCCTTCCAGTCGGTGGCGATCCGGCTCGCGATCCCCGCGATCCAGGCGCTCGCGCGCGACGCGCCGGCCCTGCGCTGCGAGCTCGTCGAGGCCGAGCCCGAGCAGTCGCTGCCCGCGCTCGCGCTCGGTGACTTCGACCTCGTCCTGGCCGACGAGTGGCAGCACATGCCCCACTCGCGGCCGGCCGGCGTCGACCGGCAGGACCTTCACCGCGATCCGGTCCACGTCCTCCTGCCCGCGGACCACCCGGCCGCGCGGCGCCACCGTGACGCGGTGCCGATGGCCGAGCTCGCCGGCGACGCCTGGACGACCGGCCACGAGGAGACCGGCTGGGAGGGGATGACCACCCGGACCTGCCGCGAGCTCGCCGGCTTCGACCCCGACATCCGTCACCGCACCAACGACAGCGTCACCTGCCTGGCCGTCGTCGCCCACGGCCAGTCCGTCGCGCTGCTCCCCGAGCTCGTCGTGCCCGAGGCCCATCCGGGGATCGCGGTGCGGGGGATCGCCGACGGCCCCGTGCACCGGACCATCTTCACCGCGACCCGCGCCGCCGATGCCGCGCGGCCGTCCGTCCAGGCCCTGCTCGGGGCGGTCCGCACCGCGGCGGCGAACCTCGGCTGGCCGGGGGCATGACCCCGCACGGACTGGCCCCGCAGTCGCTCCCCTTCGTCCGAATGCGATGCTCCTTCGCATCCGTGCGGACCCACCATCCGGACCCTGAGTGTTGGCCGCAGGGCCAGCTTGGCGCGACGCTACACGCCCGCAGTCGCACAACGAAGCGGCTTCGTTGAGCGCTGAGCACTCTCGAGTAAAAGACCGGGGACGCGCGCGGGCTCAGATCGGCGCGGGAGCGGCGCACGCGGGGACCACCGGCGCAGACGGGAACGTCGTGCCGCGCAGTGTCGCGGTCAGGACGGCGACCACGCCGGCGGCGCCCGCCAGGGCGAACGCGCTCACCGGGCCGGCGCTCGCCACGAGCGACCCGCCGGCGGCGGCGCCGAGGGCTGCGCCGACGGCCGCCGCGGTGGCAAGCCAGGAGAACGCTTCGGTCAGCGTGCCCGCCGGTGCGACGTCGTCGACGATCGAGTACACGCTCGCCTCGGTCGGTGCGATCGTCGCGCCGGCCAGGAGGAGCACCGCGCCCATCCCGAGCGTGCTCGTCGCCACCATGGCGAGCGACGCGTGCCCGACGGCCAGCGCGGCCAGCAGGAGCGAGACGCCGGCGGCGCTGCGGGCGCCGCCGCCCATGCGCGTGGCGATCAGGCCGCCGAGCAGCGAGCCGGCGCCCCAGACGGCGAGCAGGGGGCCGGCCGCGCCGGCGGCTCCGAGCTCCGAGGTGGCCGCGGCGACGCCGACCTGCACCGCGCTGAACACCACGCCCAGCGCGCTCATCACGAGGATGAGCGTCCGCAGACCGGGGGAGCGACCCGGCCGCGTGCGAGCGTGGGAGGCGACGGGGGCGGGCCGCCAGCCGCGCGAGGCCGGGTGGGCGGCGAACGCCACCGTGGCGACCATGGCGACCGCCGCGGCGACCGCGAGCGCGAATCCGGTGGAGCACGCCGCGCCCAGGGTCACCGCCAGCGCAGGCCCGGTGATCCAGGTGAGCTCGACCGCGGTCGCATCGATCGCGTAGACCGCTCGCGCGGCGCCCGCGTCGGGCATCAGCCCCGGGACCAGCGCGCGCAGGCACGCGCCGACCGGCGGCATCGCACAGCCGATCGCGCAGGCCGGCACGATCAGCACCGGCAGCGAGGTCCCGACAGGCAGCGCGGCGACGACGCCGAGCATCCCGGCGGCCGCGACGCAGCTGGCCAGCAGGATCGCGGTCTGCCCGCGGCGGTCGACGGCGCGCCCGACGAGCGGGGCGCCGAGGCCGAGCGCGATCGCGTAGGCGGCGTCGACGGCGCCGGCGGCGGCGAACGAGCCGGTGAGATGCTTCGCGTGGAGCAGCAGGCCGATGCTGACCATCGTCAGCGGCAGCCGCGCGAGGATCGAGAGAGCGATCAGGCGCCGGGCGCCCGGGGTGGCGGCGAGTGCGATCATGGGCAGCACCGTACGGGCCAACCGGCCCCCCGATAAGATCCAATTCCGTGTCTGTTCAATGGTCCGGTTTGGGTCCGGAGCTGCTGCTCCGGCTCGACCGCGAGGTGGCGGAGCCACTCGGTGCGCAGCTCGAGCGCGAGCTGCGCGACGCGATCCGCTCCGGCCGGCTGAGCGCCGGCGAGCGGCTCCCATCCTCGCGGGGCCTGGCGCGCGAGCTCGGCGTCTCCCGCGGCCTGGTCCAGGAGTCCTACGCCCAGTTGCAGGCCGAGGGCTACCTCAGCGCCACGACCGGATCGGCGACGCGCGTGGCGTCGGTGGCGCGCGACGCCGGCAGCCCGGCGCCCCGTGGCGCCCCTGTGCCGGGGCGGCTGCTCGTCGACTTCCAGGCCGGGCGGCCCGACCTGACGACGTTCCCGCGGCAGGATTGGATGTGGGCGCTGCGCGAGGTCAGCCGGACCGCCCCGGCGGACGCGCTCGGCTACGGGGATCCGCGCGGCATCGCCGATCTGCGCGAGGTGCTGGCGGCGTACCTCCGGCGCGTCCGCGGCGCGGTCGTCGACCCCGAGCGGATCGTGATCTGCACCGGCTTCGCCCAGGGCATCACGCTCGTCCTGCGTGCGCTCGCGGACGACGGGGTCCGCGCGGTGGCGGTCGAGGACCCCGGCGACGTCGACCAGCAGGCCGTGGCGCGCCGCGCGAGCCTCGAGGCCGTGCCGGTGCCGGTCGACGAGCAGGGCGTGGTGGTCGCCGCACTCGCGGCCACGTCCGCGCGCGCCGCCCTGCTCACTCCCGCCCACCAGTCGCCCACCGGCGGCGTCCTGGGTCCCGGCCGCCGCCAGGAGCTGGTCGACTGGGCGACCGCGCGGCGGGCCACGATCATCGAGGACGACTACGACGCCGAGTTCCGCTACGACCGCGACCCCGTCGGCGCGCTGCAGGGCCTCGCGCCCGAGCACGTGGCGATGCTCGGCACGGTGAGCAAGTCGCTCGCGCCCGCGGTCCGCCTGGGCTGGGTCGTGTGCCCCGCCCGCCTCGTCGCGCCGATCGCGCAGGAGAAGGAGCTGACCGACCGCGGGTCGCCCGCCCTCGACCAGCTCGCCCTCGCGACGCTGCTGCGCTCCGGCCGCTACGACCGCCACCTGCGCCGGATGCGCCGGGTCTACGCCGCAAAGCGCCAGGCGCTGATCGACGCGCTCGCGCGCCACGCGCCCGGCGTCGAGCTCCGCGGCCTCGCCGCGGGCTTCCATGCGGTCGCGCGCCTGCCCGACGGCGTCGACGTGGACGCGGTGGTCGAGCAGTCCGCCGCGCGCTCGATCGGGCTCTATCCGATGAGCGCCTATCGCACCCGGCACGCCGGCGCCCACCCGCCTGAGCTCGTTCTCGGCTTCGGCAACCTCACCGAGGCCGCGATCGAGCGCGGCATCGCCTCGGTCGGCGACCTCCTCAGGCGCTAGCGAACCTCTCACCCGGCGCGGCGAAGCTCCCACAAGCTGCCGCGGCGGCGGGCAAAGAGCGCAACGGCTCGCCGCCGCGACCGCCGGCGTCGAAACCGGAGCCATGAGCGGAACGAAGCCACTCCTGAGGATGATCTGCCGCGGCGGGCTCTTCCTCGGGCTGCTCGTCGGCTCGACGCACGCCGACGTGGCCGCCGCCTACTGGCAGTCCGGCGGCACCGGGACCGGCGACGCGCCGGTCGCCACGCCGCTGCGCGTCAACCAGACGGCGGACCTCGCCGTGGTCGGCCCCGGCCGCCCGGCGCAGACCCTCAGCGGTACGTTCGACAACCTCAACGGCCAGCCGATGCGCGTCTCGACCGTCCGCGTCTCGATCGCCTCCGTCAGCAAGGCGCCCGGCGCCGCCGCCGGCAGCTGCGACGCCAGTGACTTCACGCTCGAGCACCGCGCGATCGCGGTCGCCGCCGACGTCCCCAGCGGGCGCGGAACCGGCGCCTGGACCGGGGGCAGCATCGCCTTCAACAACAAGCCCGGCGTCGACCAGAACGCCTGCCAGGGCGCGACGGTCAAGCTCGGCTACACGGCTTCGTAGCCGCCGCGCCTTGACTGTGGCGCTGGAGTGGGGGAGGGTGCGCGGAGAATCGCTGAGTACTGAGACCTCGTGCCTACCGACGCCGGCTCCACCTCGCTGGACGCCCCCGAGCCGACGCTCGGCGATCGGATCATCCGCTGGGGCCTGATCGCCGGCGGCGTCACCGCGATCATCGGTCTCGGCGTCCTCGTCTGGGACAAGCTGAACCCCGACCCACAGCCCAAGCTGGGGGCGCGATTCGAGAGCCTGGCGATCGAGCGGGATGTGACCTTCGGAGACTTCCAGGGCGAGCAGAAGCTCGACAGCGCCGCTCGCGGCCGGACCGTCGTGCTCGCGAGCGCGCTCCTGGCCCAGGCGACGTCGACCCCGCAGTCGGTCGACGAGACGCCGACGGCAACCGCCACCGCGACCGCGACGCCCACCACGACCGCGACCGCCACGCCCACGCCGACCGCCACGGCCGATCCCATGCTCGGGCCGGTCGACGTTCAGCCGAGCGGCGATCCGGGCGAGCTCGTCCTCAACGCGGCGGCGTCACCCGACGACGCCACCGTCAAGCTGCCGGATGGTTGCCGGTTCCTCGGGGGCGAGGGGGAGATCCACTGCGTCGAGCCGCTCGCGTTGAGCTGGGCGCCGGCGCCGGCGGGGACCGCGCATCCCGGCGACGGGCCCGCACCCGCCGTGGTCAGCGCCAAGCAGTTCCTGCACGTGCTCCGCGAGACGCGCCGGCGCACGATCACGCGCAAGGGGAAGCGGTTCACCGAGCCGCTCGGCGTGACGGTGAGCTTCGAGGCCACCGTCGAGGGCTACGACGGCAAGCGGGTGGAGGTCCGCTGGTCGCTGCACCGGGCGACCTCCGGCGCGGAGAGCGCACGCCGGTGGCTCGCGAACCGGAAGGTGTTCGACCGCAAGCTCAACTCGCCCGCCGAGGTCGTCTCGACGGACTTCTGGGTGCCGCTGCCGCGCCGGCGTGCACGCTCCTTCATCCGCGTCAGCCTGTACGACGAGGCGCACCAGCGGATCGCCCACCGCGACACGAAGCGCTTTCGCTGAGGAACTGCGAGCATCCGCGCATGGCGGAGATCGTGGTCACGGTGAGGCCCTCCGGCGAGGCGTATGTGGCGCTGGTGGTCGGCGCGCCGCCGGAGGTGCGCGATTCGGTGGCCCTCGACGCGCTGGAGGCGGCCGACCAGATCCCCTCGCTCGACGGCATCGAGCTGGACTTCGACCACTACGGCCGGCTCGTCGGGCTGCGGATCACCGGCGGCGTGGACTCGATCCTCGCGCCGTCCCTGCTCGAGTCGGCCGAGCGCGACGACTAGGGGTACAGCCGCCCGGCCAGGTTCTCCTCGGTCTGCGGGCGGATGTCCTCGAGGCGCTTGAGTTGTGAGCGCAGCGCCATGGGGAGGCGCGTGGCGCCCGGCGTGTCGATCTCGATGAGGTTCCCCGCCGGGTCGCGCAGGTAGGTCTGCACCATGTCGCCCGGCAGCTCGATGAGGTGGTTGCCGAAGGCGTCGTAGTCGAACGCGCCGCGGGCCTCCACGCGGCGGTAGACCGGCTCCAGGTCCTCCACGGTCACGGCGAAATGGTGGTGGCTGAGCGGATCCACGTCGACCTCGAAGACGTGCAGCTGCGACTCGCCGATTCCGAGCCACTGCACGGGGAGGCCGAAGTCCGGCGTCGCGAGCGGCTCCGCCCCGAAGACGTCCACGTAGAACTCGACGGACGCGGCGAGGTCCTTGGCGTTGACGCTCACATGGTTGATCCGGCTCGCGCTCAAAAGCGTCCGCGGCCGAAGAAGCCGAGCACGAGCAGCACGACGACGACGATGATCAGGATGGTGACGATGCTCATGGAGCGTTCACCCTTTCGGTTGTGGTCGAGGGGAGTGTTCCCGCGACGGAGCCCCCGTCAACGTCGAACGTCTGCGCCGGGACGTACGCGCGCCGACGCGGGGCACGTAGGGTGAGGTCGGTGGCCACCTGGGAGGACGTCCGTCGACTCGCGCTCGCGCTGCCCGAGGCCACCGAGCGGGTCTCGCGCGAGCTGCGCCAATGGCGGGTGAAGGACCGGCTGTTCGTCTGGGAGCGCCCGCTTCGCCGAGCCGATATCGCGGCCCTCGGCGACGACGTGCCCGACGGGCCGATCCTGGGTGCGCGTGTCGAGCACTTCGGCGCCAAGGAGTCGCGCCTCGCCGACGACTCGGGCGTCTTCTTCACCACCCCGCACTTCGAGGGCTACGCGGCGGTGCTCGTGCGCCTGGACCTCGTCGGGCTCGAGGACCTCGACGAGGTGATCACCGAGGCCTGGCTCGCCCGCGCGCCGAAACGGCTCGCGAAGGCCTACCTCGACGAGTTCGCCTAGGGGTAGCTGACCACGGTGCTCGGGCCCGCGTGCGTCGGCGTGACCGGGTCGCCGGTGTCGTTGATGACGTGGTCGATGGTGCCGGCCCGGTTCAGCGAGACGGTCAGGAGGTCGTGGAACCGCACGCCGTTGATCACGGTGCCGCCCGAGAACGTCGAGTCGGCGATGAACCGGCCGATCGCGAACTGCGGGCCGGCCGTGCAGTAGTCCATGAGCGACACGTTGCCGCCCGTGACGGCGACCCGGCGCAGGGGCGCGGCCTGCGACACCGCCCAGAACTCGGTGCCCGACCGGCACTCGGTCTGGCCGGTCCCGTTGATCGTCAGGTTCGAGAGCGAGCGCCAGAATACCGACCCATACGAGTGACCTGCCTCTCCCGTCGAAGATTCCGGGCGCTCGAGCGCTCGTGTCGGCGCCGGGCGAGGCGATCGGGTACGAACTCCGCGGCGACGGCCAGCCTTCCCCTGAGCGATTCAGTGGCGACCGCGGCCCGATTCGCCGATGTCCGACTCGCCGCCGGTGCCTTCTTCCTTGCCGAGCCCGGGGCCGCCCTCCTGCGGGCCGTCCACCGCTCCCGTCCGCGTGCCCAAGCCCTCATCCCCGGCGCCTTCCTTCTCCGTCGGCGCCTCGTTCTCCTCACCAGACCGCTCGTCTTCCTCAGTCATGTCAGCTCCTCCCGCGGGTTGATCGGATCGCCACGAACGTACCCTCGAGGCGTCGTCGGCACGCGCGTTGACCCTGCCCCGTGTCGCCTGATTGACTCGCGCCCGTGGCCGAAAGCGCGCGCGTAGGACAGGACGCCGCCGCCGCCCCCGCGGCGAAGGAGGCGGCGCTCCCGCCCGCGGCCGCCGGCCTGCGCGAATCGATGCTGATGCTGCAGCGCACGGCCGGCAACGCCGCCGTCGCGCGGATGGTGGCCGGCGGGCGGCTCGCGCCGCCGCTGCGGCAGGACCTCGAGCGCTCGTTCGGTCGCGACCTCGGCCACGTGCGTGTCCATGCCGACGACGCGGCCGCGCGCTCCGCCCGAGCGGAAGGCGCCGTCGCATACGCGCGTGGGCAGGACGTCGTCGTCGACCGGGCGTCGATGCCCGCAGATCCCCGAGCGAAGCGGTTCGTGCTCGCCCACGAGGTCGCGCACGTGCTGCAGGCCGACGGCGGACCCGCCGCACACAGCGGCGGCGCCGGCTCGCCGCCGGAGCGCGAGGCTCACGCCGCGGCGGCGCAGACGCTCGCGGGACGGCGGGCAGGCCCGGTGCGCGAGCGCGTCGGCGACGACGTCGTCCACCGGTTCCAGACCAGCGAACGCGACCAGATCGCGAAGCTCTCGGACGTGATCGACACCGCGCGCGCCATCGCGAAGCGAAGCATGGTCGACCGCAACTTCGTCAAGGGCATCGACTGGCCCACGTTCGTCAACAGCGCCGGCGGCTTCAGCGCCTTCGACGTCGGTCTCAGGGCGCTCTCGGCCAAGCCGAGCCTCTCCAAGCTTCCCAACCGCTACCTGATGACCGCCCGCTGCGGAATGCTCGACATGCGCCACTTCTACCAGCTGATGTACATCGGGCTCGTGAAGGGGAACCCGAAGGCCACGCAGATGGGCCGCGAGCACGAGCTCACCTCCGAGGACGCCTCGCGCTTCGGTGCCGAGGACACGCCGTCCAACGCGCTCGGGGCGCTGTTCGGCGCCTCGTATGCCGACGGTGCCGGCGGCTCGCCGGACGCGTTCGCAAACGCGCTGAAGGCGTACCTGGAGCGCTGCGATCCGGTCGACTTCACCGCCATGCCCTCTACCGAGCAGGACACGATCGTCGACTACTACGGCGGCCAGACCGGGGGCAAGCCGACCAACCAGAACGAGGAGGCGACGCCGGCCGTGATCGCCCTGCCGTCACTCGCGGGCAAGGACCGGTCGTACCCGTTCTACCTCGAGCGCGGAGACCCCAAGACGATCAGCGACACCGAGTCCCAGAAGAGCGACACGGAGATCCGCACCTGGGTGTTCGGGCACGACGAAGCCGACCTCAAGCGCGTGTCGAGCAGCGAGCGGAACCGGATGGCCTCGCGGCTGCTCGACGGCTGGGTGGCGGACGGCGACATCGACGCGGTGCTCGCGCTCCGGCGCACCGCGCCCAACGACAGCGACCGCGACAGCCTGGACGCGTCCGTCCGCCCGCGGATCGGCTCACTCAACAACGCCGCCCAGCGGAAACGGCTGAGCGACGTGATCAAGTAGCGCCTCTTACGCCCGGCGAAACGCCCAGAGCGAGGCCGGCACGAAGACGATCAGCAGCCCGATCAGCCAGGCGAGGCTGCCGAGCGCCGGCGACAGCGCGTCGCCTTCCGATGGTGAGGGCGCGCGCGGCGTCGACGACCAGCGTCACCGGGTTGATCTCGGCGAACGACCGCACGACGCCCGGCATCGACGAGGCCGGGACGAACGCGGAGGAGGCGAACGTCAACGGGAAGACCCAGATGAACCCGGCGGACTGGGCCGTCTCCGGGTCGCGGACCATCGGCCCGACGAAGGCGCTGATCCACGAGAAGGCGTAGGAGAACCCGAGCACCAGCAGGAAGGCGAGCGCGAGGTCGTAGACGGGCCCACTGGGCCGGAAGCCGACGGCGAGCCCGACGATCACCATCACGATCAGCGTCGAGGCGTTCACGACGGCGTCCGCGGCGGTGCGGCCCAGGAGCACCGCCGAGCGCGCGATCGGCAGCGAGCGGAACCGGTCGACGACGCCCGCCTTGATGTCATCGGTGAGCCCGAGGCCCGTCAGCAGTGCGCCGAAGACCGCCGTCTGGACGATGATCCCGGGCATCAGGAAGTCGACGTAGGCGATGCTGCCGGTGTCGATCGCGCCGCCGAGGACGTAGCGGAACAGCACCACGAACACCACCGGCTGCACGAACGCGAAGACCACGTAGGTCGGCCTGCGCAGGATCTTGCGCAGCTGGCGGACCGCCATGACGCGGCTGTCGGCGAACGTCTCGGCGAGGGTCAGGCGGGGCCGCTCGGGCACCGGTGCGGTCGTGGTGCTCATGCGGCCTCCTGAACGTTGGGTCCGTCGTCGTCGGCGCGCCGGCCGGTCAGCGTCAGGAACACGTCGTCGAGGCTCGGCTGCTGCAACGCCAGCGCAGCGATCGCGAGGCCTCGGGCGTCGAGACGCCGGACGGACTCGGCCGCGGCACTCGGATCGCCCACGACGAGGCGGATCTCGCCGGCGGCGGCGTCGACGAGCGGCTCGTCGCCGTCGGCGGCGACCTCCTCGAGGTACTGCGTGGTCAGCAGCACCGAGGTGCCCTCGCGGCGCAGGCGGTCGACGGTGTCCCAGAGCTCCTGGCGGGTCCGCGGGTCGAGCCCGGTCGTGGGCTCGTCGAGCAGGAGCACCGCCGGCCGCCCGGCGAGGCTCGCTGAGAGGTCGAGGCGACGGCGCATGCCGCCCGAGTAGGTCGAGACGGGGCGGTCGGCGGCGTCGGTGAGGCCGAAGCGCTCCAGGATTTCGTTGGCGCGCGCCCGGGCCTCGGTGCCCGAGAGCCGGTAGAGCCGTCCGACCATCTCGACGTTCTCGCGGCCGGTGAGCTCCTCGTCGACGGCGGCGAACTGGCCGGCCAGCCCGATCCTGCGCCGGACGGCGAGCGACTCCGCGACGACGTCGTGGCCGAGGATGCCGGCGCGGCCGCGGTGGGGCGCAGGAGCGTGGCGAGGATCCGCACCAGCGTCGTCTTGCCGGCGCCGTTGGGGCCGAGCAGCCCGAACACCGTGCCGGGCTCGACGCGCAGGTCGAGGCCGTCGAGGGCGACGACGCCGCCGAAGGAGTGCCTGGAGGTCTTCGGCGAGGATGGCGGGGGTGACGCTCATGAGGCTCGGTCGAGGTCGGGCAGCTCGCCGGAGGCGCGCAGCTCGTCGCGGCGCGCGCCCCTCGTCACCGAGGGCGGGCAGTCGCTCGCGCAGGAAGTCGGCGAACGCGGCCGCCTCCAGCAGATGCGCGCGTCGCGCCGGCGGCGCGTCGCCGAGGACCTCGAGCCCGCGGCGGGCCAGCGCGCTGAGCTCGGCGTACTCCTGGACGTCGTCGAGGCCCTGCATCCAGACCCCCGGAGTCAGCGCGATCCGCTCCGCTCGCTCGCCCGGAGCGCGCGAGCGCAGGACGAAGCGCAGGACGTCCAGCGCGGCGACGGCGTTGCCGATCGCGCTGCGGCTCGCCCGCAGCCCCTCGCTCAGCTCGGTGGCGGTCTGCTGCGGCGGATCGCAGATCAACATCCAGCCGCGACGCTGCCCGTGATCGGCGGCATCGCGTAGGTGCGGGCGAAGTACCGGCCGACCTCGTCGGCGAACGCCAGCTGCTGGTCATCGTCGCTCATTCCCTGGATTACAGGAATTACCGGAAGTTCGTCAAGGACCTACCTTCACCGTGCAGGTTGGCGAGCTCGCCGCCTTGTGGGCGCCGTCGCCGTCCCAGGACGCCTGGACCGTGTAGGTGTCGGCCGTCGTCGGCGACAGCGCGTCCTTGTAGTCGCCGTTGACGTCCGTGCTCGTGTCGTGCCTCGTCGTCCCGGCCTTGGGCGAGGAGTAGGAGACGTGGATCGTGGCGCCCACGACGTTGGGGGAGAGGTTGCCGGAGATCTCGAGCGGCTTGGGGCTGATGACACTCGGGCTGGTGAGCGTCAGCGTCGTGTCGACTCGCGTGTCCGGCGCGGGCGCGGGCGCCGCGACCGGTGACGGCAGCGCCGGAGGACCGGGCGGCCGCGGCGGGAAGGAGCGCACCCGGACGCGCTTCGGGGCTTCGTCCCGTCGGGGAGGCCTGCGAATCCCGCCGGTAGCTTGCCGCTTCGCAGCGCCCTGCGAAGCGCCGCGAGCTGTGCCCCTAGCTGCTTGCCGAAGCGCCGCGTGCCGCGCCATCGTCGCCCGTGTGGCCCTGGTCGACCCGTCGACCGACCAGCTCGGGCGGCAGCCACGTCGCCCCGCGCGACCACAGCTGGACGTCGGCGGCCGCGAGCGGCCGCACCGTGCCCCGGTCGCTGCACTATGGCGATCCGTTGAGCGCTCTACGGGTCGCGCAGCCAGAGCGACACGTGCGCGGGCTGGACCGTCTCGGCCACGACGCCGCGGAGGTCGGCGCCGAGCGCCTCGAGGTCGAGCTCGTCGCGCAGTCGGCCGCCGAACGCCTCCAACGTCCGCGTGGCGTCGTAGCGGCGGCGGTAGAAGCGCCGGTCGACCGTCGCCTGGATGCGGCCGCGCGCGGGCCGGAAGAGCGCGGCGACCGCGAGCGTGGAGACCGCGATCGCCAGCCCGGACCGGCCGACGGCAAGTCCGATCAGCAGCACCAGCACGAGGTATGCACCGCCCAGGGTCGCGGTCAGGGAGCCGTAGACCAGCGTCCGGTTGATGACGACGTCGATGTCGTAGAGCCGGTGGCGCAGGATCGCGATGCCGGCGGCGACCGGCAGGCAGAGAACGCCGACCATGCACGCGATGTTCGTCGCGGACGTGCTCCAGAGGACGTCGCCACCGGCGGTGGCGACGATGACCGTCACGACGGCCACCGCTCCCGCCAGAGCCAGCCATTTGATCTGCTGGCGGCGCTCGCCCTGCTCGCGCCGGAACCTGACGATGAGCGATGCGGACGAGCCGACGACCCCGATCACGAGCAGGAGAGCCGCGAGCCCGGTCAGCGGATCGAGCAGCGAGCTCTCGATCCCATAGGGGTTGTCGAGATGCGGGTAGTCCTCGAGCGGACCGGGGTTGACCCCCGAGGTGACGAAGACGCCTGCGAGCCCCACGCCGGCGGACCACGCGACCCAGCGCCACCGCGGCGACAGCAGGCGGCCGTCGGGGAACAGCAGCAGCACGAACGTGCAGGGGATCAGGATGAAGGGCATCCAGGAGAGGGTCCCGTACCAGGCCGCGGTCTCCCCGAGACTCTCCGACGTCCCCTGTGTGTCGGCGTACGAGCCGGCCAGCGTGCCAAGGCCCGTTGACACGCCCACACCCAGG
Source organism: Solirubrobacterales bacterium (assembly GCA_038327685.1). GTDB lineage: Bacteria > Actinomycetota > Thermoleophilia > Solirubrobacterales > Solirubrobacteraceae > DASQFQ01. The sequence continues at coordinate 71,714 of JBBQLH010000001.1, read as the reverse complement.
AACAGCCAGCCCATCGCGTTGCCCGGGTGGCGGGACGCGACCAGTACGCCGACGGCCGAGAACACGATCGCGAGGGCCGCGATGAAGACGTCGCTGCCGGCGTCGCCGACGCCCGCGAGCGCCCAGCCGGCCACCAACAGGCCGAGGGCGACCACACCCGTCGCTCGGGCCAGCCAGGTGGTCCTCGCGGTCGCGCGCATCACCAGCCAGTCTTTCCCTCAACCGTCCGGAATGCGTTACGAAGGATCTCGCGCGTAACGTGCCGAGCGACTGAGGCGTCGTCCAAGGGGAGTATGTGATGGGTTCTGTGCTGCGCCGTCGTCCGTTGTCGCTGTGGTTGCTGCTGGCCGGGCTGGTCGTCCTGCTGGTCGCGCTCGTGGCGGTGTTGCGCGCACGCTCCGACGACGGCGACCATGGATCCGCGCTGGCGCTGTACGGCCTGCATCAGCGCGAGGGCAAGGCGAAGCAGAAGGGCGAGAGCGAGGGCGGCTCGCGGCATGGCGCCGGCGAGCTCGAGGTGGGCAAGAGCCCCGGCGAGGCCGAGCGCGAGGCGGAGGCCGCCAAGACCGGCGGCCGCAACCTCAAGGAGGCGGCCGCGACGGTCGAGGGCCACAAGGGCGGCGAGGGCGACCGCCACGGCGCCAAGACGCCGTGGGCCGAGCAGGTCAGCAACCGCGCCTACCCGCGCAGCTATGTCGACGACCGCCGTGCCCGCGACGAGCGGCGCGCGTTCGACCGCACGCCGGCAACGGCGCCGCGCTCCGCGTTCCGCACCAAGCGCGAGTACCGCGCGGCGCTCGCGGCCGAGCCGGGCAAGTGGACGAACCTCGGCCCGGTCACGCCCAACGTGGCAGGCGAGGCGTCGCAGTTCTTCGACCCCGTGACGCAGCAGGGCCCCCCGACGCAGGAGTCCGGCCGCGTCACCGCGATCGCCGTCGACCCGGCGTGCGACGTCGGCGACTGCCGCGCGTGGGTGGCCGCCGCGGGCGGCGGCATCTGGCGGACGGATGACGCGCTCGCGTTGCACCCGCAGTGGGTGGCTCCGCCGGAGGATCTGCCGACCACGGCATTCGGGTCGCTCTATTACGACGCCCCGCGCCAGACGCTGTACGCCGGCTCCGGCGAGCCCAACGGGTCCAGCGACTCCGAGGCGGGCCTGGGCCTGTTCAAGTCGACGGACGCCGGCGCGTCGTGGACGCTGGTGCCCGGCAGCGCAGCGGTTGCGACCAACCGCTCGATCGGCGCGATCGCGACCGATCCGCGCACCCCCAACACGATCTACATCGGCACTGCGGTCGCCCGTCACGGGTCGTCCTCCTCCAACGGCGGGCGCCGCACGCCGCCGAACGCCCCGGCGCTGGGCGTCTACAAGTCCACCAACGGGGGGGCCAGCTTCACCCGCGAGACCGATCTCTCCGCCCGCACGCCGGCCAACCCGACCCCGCCCTCGACCGGGAACGACTGGTTCCAGGGCGGGATCACCCGGCTGGAGCTCGACCCGAACAACCCCGACGCCGTGTACGCGGGCGTGCTCGGCTACGGCGTGTGGCGCTCCTCCGACGCCGGGTCGACGTGGGCGCAGGTGTTCCACACGATCAACCAGAGCGACTTCTCCGATCCCGCGAACCCGGTCGGCGATGCCCATGGCGATCGCACCGAGTTCGACCTCGTCGACCTCGGCGCCACGACCCGCGCCTACCTGGGTGACGCGTCCGACGACTTCGCCCTCGACGACGACCCCGGCACGCCGCTGCCGGAGGTGTACCGCAACGACAACGTGGCCGCGATCGCCGGCTCGCCCAACGGCGACCACGCCAACAGCGACTGGACGAAGCTGTCGAGCGAGGTGAACGGGACGCCCGGCTTCGCCGCCTACAACTGGTGCCAGAACGGCCAGTGCGGCTACGACTCCTACGTGGTCAGCCCGCCCGGGCATCCGAACGAGGTGTGGCTGGGCGGCTCGATGAACTACGACGAGCTGCCCGCCTACGCGGGCCAGCCGCCGCGATCCAACGGGCGCGCGGTGATCCGCTCGACCAACGCCAACGGAACCGCGGCGACCACGACGTGGCAGGACATGACCGCGGTCCTCACCTCCGACGACGCCTGGGACGTCCGGTCCGGCCTGCATCCGGATGAGCACAGCGTCGGGTTCTCCGGCGACGGCTCGATGGCGTTCAACGTCTCCGACGGCGGCGTCGCCCGCGTCGACGTCTCCAACCCGGTCGATCGGTCGGGCTCGTGCGACAACCGCCGCTACGTCTATGACCCGGCCACCGGGCCTGAGCCGCTGACCGCGGACGACCTGGCCGACTGCCACGAGTTGCTGTCGGCGATCCCGGGCGACATCACCCCGATCAATGACGGGCTCGACGACCTGCAGTTCCAGTCGCTCTCCTTCAACCCGAAGGACCCCGAGCACGACGTGCAGGGCGGCACGCAGGACAACGGGACCTGGTCGTTCACGGGCTCGACGGCATGGTTCGAGTCGGTGGGCGGCGACGGCGGCCAGTCGGGCTTCGACGCCGGCAATCCCACCGTCCGCTACCACAACTACTTCGACGCCACGCCCGAGGTGAACTTCCACGGCAACGACCCGAAGACGTGGCTCGACATCTACGACCCGCTGCAGATCTCCGACGAGAGGCGGTCGTTCTACACGCCGTTCATCGCCGACCCGAAGACGCCGGGCCGGGCCTACACCGGCCTCGAGCACGTGTGGCGGACCGACGACAACGGCGGCAAGGAGGCCGCCCTGGTGAACTCCTGCAACTCCGCGCATCTGGACCTGGGCCGCTCCCCGTGCGGCGACTGGGCCCCGATCGGCCAGAACCTCACGTCGGACAGCTTCGGCGACCGCGCGGGGCATTACGTGGTCGCGACGACCCGCGCCGAGGGCGACGAGGGCACGCTGTGGGCCGGCACGCGGATCGGCCGCGTGTTCGTCAGCACCAACGCCGACGCCCCCGCTGCGGCGGTCGACTTCACGCGCATCGACGACGACGCGACGACGCCAGGACGGTTCGTGAGCGGCATCGCCGTCGACCCGAGCGACGCCAACCATGCGTTCGTGTCCTACACGGGCTACGGCGCGTACACGCCCGGCGCGACCGGCCACGTCTACGAGGTGCGCTTCAACCCGCAGACGAAGAAGGCGACGTGGACCGATCTGTCCGCCAACCTGGGCGACCAGCCCGTCACGAGCGTCGCCCGCAACGCCGAGACCGCCGACTTGTACGCCGCGACGGACTTCGGCGTTCTGCGGCGGGCGAACGGGTCCGCCACATGGGAGCAGGCCGCGCCGGGCATGCCGCATGTCGCGGTCTACGGCCTGACGATCTCGCAGTCCGGTCACGTGCTGTACGCGGCGACCCACGGCCGCGGCGCGTACACGCTCCGCCTGCCCGCGAAGCCGACGGTGGCGATCTCGGGTCCGTCCGAGCTGCGGGTCGGCGAGCCGGTGACCTACGGCGCCACGGGCAAGGCGTCCGACGGCGGGGGGCTGACGTTCGCGTGGCAGCTGCCCGGGAATCCGCCGACAGCGTCCGGCTCCTCGGCGTCGTTCACGCCGACGGCTCCGGGCCAGGCGACGGTGCGCGTGACGGCGACGGACTCGCGCAACCTGAGCACCACGGCCGAGAAGGCGGTGACGATCTCGCCCGCGAGCCCGACGTCCACCCCGACGCCCGGTGACCACAAGCGACCGACGCTGAAGGTCTCGAAGATCAAGGCCGTACGGCGCCCCAGGGCCACGATCATCAAGGGCCGCGCCACCGACAAGAGCGGGATCCGGCGCGTGACCATCCGCTTCGGCGACGGCAAGCGCAAGACGAGCGTCCACCTGTCGCGCAGCGGGCGCTTCACGGTCCGGCATCGCTACGGCAAGCCGGCCCGCTACGAGGTCACCGTGATCGCGACCGACCGGGCGGGCAACACCAGCACGAAGCACCTCAGGGCGCGCGTGCGGGCGAAGCGGAGGCCGCGCTAGCGCGGCCTCCAGAGCGCGTTCGCGATCCTCCATCCGTCGTGCGTCCGCACGAGGTGGAGGTACTCGCAGTCGTGAGCACGGTCGCGGTGATGCGCTCGTGCTCCGGCCCTTGGGGTGACCCGCGCGCGGTTGTCAAGCGGCCGTATGCTCGGTCTGTGAAGCCCGTCCTCATCCGCCAGCACGTCGAGAGTGCGCCGGCCGGGCTGCTCTCCGAGTGGCTCGACGCCCGCGGCCTCCGCTACGAGGTCGACCGCTCGTGGCTGCTTGGTCCGCTCCCCGTTCCCACGGGCTACGCCTTCGTGGTGTCGCTGGGCCATGACCGCGGGGCCGGCGACACGTTCGATCCCGCGGTGGCCGCGGAGCGCGAGCTGCTCGCGCTCGCCGTCGCGCGCGAGGTGCCCGTGCTCGGGCTCTGCTACGGCGGCCAGGTGCTGGCCGCGGTGCTCGGCGCGGAGGTGGGCCGGGCGCCGGTGGCCGAGCTGGGATGGCGCAAGATCCAGACCGACGATCCGAGCCTCGTGCCGGCTGGTCCCTGGCTCGAGTGGCACTACGAGCGCTTCTGCACACCGCCCGGCGCCACGGAGCTCGCGCGCACGGCCGACGCCCCGCAGGCCTTCCGGCTGGGCCCGCATCTCGGCGTGCAGTTCCACCCGGAGGCCACCGTCGACATCGTGGCCGGCTGGGCGAATGCGGACCGGGAGCAGCTGGCGGCGCTCGGGATCGACGACGGCGCGGCGCTGCTGACCGCGTCGCGCGAGCGCCGCGAGGCGGCCGAGGCGGCCGCCTTCCGGCTCTTCGACGGCTTTCTCGCTCAATTGCAGACCAATCGCGGGAAAGGGTTGCTAACTACGTAGCTTATGGTACGTTCCGGCGCAGGCGCGGAACGTGTACGACTACGGCTTCTTCTCATTCGAGTCCAAGGCGGACTTCCTCCGCCGCTCGGAGGAGTTCTGGAACCCGGACAAGACGCGGTTCTGGCAGGACGCCGGCGTCGACCTCGTGATCGATCGCCGCGAGGGCTACCTGTTCTGGGACATGGCGGGCCGGCGGCTGATCGACCTGCATCTCAACGGCGGGACCTACAACCTCGGCCACCGCAATCCCGAGCTGATCGCCGTGCTCGAGCAGGCGATGGGCCGCTTCGACATCGGCAACCACCATTTCCCGGCGCTGGCGCGGACCGCGCTCGCCGAGGCGCTCGTGGCCACCTGCCCGCCGAACCTGCGTCGCGTGATCTACGGGTCGGGCGGGGGGGAGGCGACCGACATCGCGATCAAGACGGCGCGCCACACCCGCCAGCGCCGCAAGATCGTCTCGATCCGCAAGGGCTACCACGGGCACACGGGGCTCGCGGTGGCGACCGGGGACGACCGCTTCTCGACGCTGTTCCTCTCAGACCGCCCCGACGAGTTCGTCCAGGTCCCCTTCAACGACCTCGACGCGATGGAGGAGGCGCTCCGCGGCGGCGACGTCGCCGGCGTGGTGATCGAGACGATCCCGGCGACGTACGGCTTCCCGCTGCCCGAGCCCGGCTACCTGCGCGCGGTCAAGGCGCTGTGCGAGCGCCACGGAGCGCTCTACATCGCCGACGAGGTGCAGACCGGCCTGATGCGGACCGGCGAGATGTGGGGGGTATCCAAAGCAGGGGTCGAGCCGGACATCATGATCGTCGGCAAGGGGATCACCGGCGGCATGTACCCGATCGCGTGCGCCGTCGTCTCCGAGGAGTGCTCGGCGTGGCTGAAGGAGGACGGTTTCGGCCACATCTCGACCGGCGGCGGCGCCGAGCTCGGCTGCATCGTGGCGCTCAAGGTGCTCGAGATCTGCGGCCGCCCGGAGGTGCGCTCGATGGTCCACTACATCTCCGACCGCTTCCGCTCGGGGCTGAGCGCGATCCAGGAGCTGTATCCCGACTGGCTGGTCGGGATCCGCCAGGACGGGGTGGTCATGGGCCTGGAGTTCGACCACCCGCAGGGCGCCAAGCTCGTCATGCGCCGGCTGTACGAGAACGGGGTGTGGGCGATCTTCTCGACGCTCGACCCGCGGGTCCTGCAGTTCAAGCCCGGCCTGCTGCTCGGGCCCGACCTCGTCGACGAGATCCTCGAGCGCGCCGCGGTCGCGATCGGCCAGGCACTCGGCGACGCCGCGTCGTCGCCGCGCGAGGCGGCGCTGCGGTGAGCGCCGCCCTCATCGACGCGACGGTCCCCGAGCCGCCGGGGGCGCCGCGCGCCCGCATGATGCTCGACCGCGCGCGCTGGGCGGCCACCGCGTTCGCGACGTTCGACCGCGAGCGCACACGGCGTGTGGTCGAAGCAGTCGCGGAGGCGGCATACCAAAATGCCGAAAGGTTCGCGATCGCCGCGGTCGAGGAGACCGGCATGGGCGTGGTCGAGCACAAGCGGCGCAAGAACGAGGCGTGCTCGCGCGGGATCGCCGAGCGCTACGCGGTCGGCGACTACGTCGACGCGCAGATCGACGCCGAGGCGAAGATCGTCGCGGTGCCCAAGCCCGCCGGCGTCGTGCTCGCCCTCACGCCGTCGACGAACCCGATCGCGACCGTCTACTTCAAGGTGCTCCTGGCGCTGATGACGCGCAACGCGGTCGTGGTGTCGCCGCATCCGCTCGCCCGCCGGGTCTCGGTCGAGGCCGTCCACCTGCTCGCGGAGGCTGCGGTGGCCGCCGGCGCGCCCGACGGCTGCCTGCAGGTCGTGGAGGAGCCGACGATTCCGCTGATCGAGGCGCTCATGAGCGACCGCGGCGTCGACGTGATCGTCGCGACCGGCGGCACGGCGGTCGTGCGCGCCGCATACCGCTCGGGCAACCCGTCGCTCGGCGTCGGCCCGGGCAACGTCCCGGCGCTCGTCGACGCGACCGCCGATGTCGCCAGGGCGGCCGCCTGCCTGGCCGAGTCGAAGGCCTTCGACAACTCGATCCTGTGCACGAACGAGTCCGTCGCGATCGTCGAGGAGCGGGTCGCGGCCGCACTCGAGCGCGAGCTCGGGCGCCACGGCGCGCATGTTCTCGACGCGGCGGAGGCGGACCGCGCCCGCGCCGCGCTGTATCCCGACGGCCGGATCGAGACCAAGCTGGCCGGCAAGGACGCCGTCGCGCTCGCGGCGGCCGCGGAGATCAGGGTGCCGGCCGCGACTCGCGTGCTGGTCGCTCCCTTCCCCGTGATCGTGCCCGAGGAGCCGCTCGCGCTCGAGAAGCTGTTCCCGCTGCTCGGGCTCGTCCGCGTGCCCGACGCGGCGCGCGGGATCGACGCCGCCCGGGCCCTGCTGCGCATCGGCGGCGCGGGCCACTCGGCCGTCATCCACTCCCGCGACCCGCGCACGATCCTCGCCTACGGCGCGGCGGTGCGCGTCCTGCGGGTCGCGGTCAACGCTCCCGGGAGCACCGGCTCGTCGGGCCTGGATACGAACCTCGCGCCGACGATGACGGTCGGGACCGGGTTCTTCGGGCGCTCGGCCCTGACCGAGAACCTGCATCCCCGGCACCTGACGCAGTGGACGCGCCTGGCCTACAACTCCGATCCTGCCGAGCCGTTCGGGGACTTCGCCGGCCTGGAGCCGTGGTCGGTGCGGCCCGAGCCCGCGCCGGTCATGTCCGCGCCCGCCCAATCCGAGGGCGAGCTGACCCGCGACGACCTCCGCCGGATGATCCTCGACGAGCTCCGGGAACTGGTGGGGAGCTAGATGGCCGAGCTCCGGTCCGCCATCTTCATCGACCAGCTGCAGCCGCAGACCATGTGCTACCTGGGCAGCTGGGTCCGCGGGCGGCTGCCGCGCAGCGGCATGGCGGCCGCCGTGATCGAGGTCGCGCCCGGCCTCGACATCGAGCCGCTGACCGACGTCGCGCTCAAGCACACGCAACTGCAGGCGGGGATCCTCGTGGTCGAGCGCCAGTTCGGCTACCTGGAGTTCCACTCCCGCTCGACGGCGGCCGTGCGGTCGGCGAGCGCGGCGGTGCTCGAGGCGCTCGACGCCTCGCCGGCGGAGGCCACGCGGCCGAAGATCCTCGCCTCGACGCTCGTCTCGCGCCTCGACCACCAGCACGCGTTCCTCATCAACCGCAACAAGCTCGGCTCGATGGCGCTGCCCGGCGAGTCGCTGTTCGTGATGGAGATGCAGCCGGCCTCCTACGCGATCCTCGCTGTCAACGAGGCGGAGAAGGCGACGCGCATCAAGGTCGTCGACTACCGCATGATCGGCGCCACCGGCCGCGTCTATGTGACGGGCGACGAGTCCGAGGTGCGGGCGGCCTCCGACGCGGCGACCGCGGCGCTGGAGGCGGTCGGATGAGCGAGCGCGAGGCCGCGCGCGAGATGCTGCGCGAGCTCCTGCAGGAGGCACTCGCGGGCCCCGACGGCGCGGGCGGCGCCGTCCCGCAGGTGCCCGCGCCGCCGGTGGCCGCGGTCCTGCGCCCCTCGACCTGGACCGCGCCGCCCGCCGGCGGCGAGGTGATCGGCGGTGACGCCGGCGTCGAGCGGGTCAAGCTCGACTCCGACGACGACCTCGACCGCTTCGTGCGCGGCCTGCTCACCCGCTTCGAGAATCCCGGCGACCGCGAGGCCATCCGAGCCGGCCGGCTTCGCTTCACGCTCGGTAGGGCGGGCGAGGGCGGGTCCTCCGGCGGCGCGGTGCGGGTCGAGCGCGGCGCGGTGACGGAGCGCAAGGTCGAGGAGGCGGCGAAGGCCGGTGGCCGCCTCGTGCTCGGGCCGGGCGCGGTACTGACGCCCCTGGCGCGCGACAAGGCGCGCGCCAAGGGGATCAAGATCGAACGGGAGAAGTAGATGCTGAGAGCGACGGTGACGGAATCGGTGTGGGCGACGCGGCGCGTCGACGCGTTGCCCAACGGCGCGCTGCTCGAGGTGCGCACCGACGACGGCGCGCGCCTGATCGCGTTCGACGTGCTCGGCAGCGGTGTCGGCGAGCGCGTGCTCGTCGCCACCGGCTCGGTGGCCTCGGGCTACTTCGCCCCCGACCACCCACCCCTGGACGCGCTGATCATCGGATCACTGGACGAACCCAACGCAGAGGAGCAGCGATGAGCGAAGCACTCGGCATGATCGAGACGAAGGGCTACGTGGCCGCGCTGGCGGCGGCCGACGCGATGGTGAAGGCGGCCAACGTGACGATCATCTCGCGCGAGGAGGTCGGCGACGGCCTCGTCGCGGTGCTCGTGCGCGGCGACGTCGGGGCGGTCAAGGCGGCCACCGAAGCCGGGTCGGAGACCGCGTCGACGGTCGGCGAGCTGGTGTCGGTCCACGTCATCCCGCGCCCGCACAACGAGCTCGGCAAGCACTTCACCGGCGAGGCCGCCTGACGCGCGCGGTGGCCGGTGCCGTCGAGCTCAGGGTCTACCTGCCGATCCCCGACCTGGGCCGGCAGTTCGCGGCGTACCTCGGCACGCCGCTGCGGGCGCGCGGCTACCCGGCGATCGAGGGCGACCACGCGCTGATCGTCGAGGTCGCTCCCGGGCTGGCGATCGAGCGCATCATCGACCTCGCGCTGAAGTCGGTGCCCGACATCGAGCCGGGCATCCACTTCGTGGAGCGCCAGTTCGGCGTGCTGGAGGTCCATGCGTCCGACGCCGCGCTCGTCGAGCGCGCGGGAGAGGCCATCCTCGCGGGCATCGGCGCACGGGCCGAGGACGCGCTGCGCCCGCGCGTCCTGTACGTCGACGTGATCGAGGGCGTGACCGATCAGCACGCGGTGATCGTGAACCGCAACCGCGAGGCGTCGATGCTGCTGCCCGGCCAGACGCTGCTCGTCGTCGAGGTGACGCCGGCGCTGTTCGCAGCGGTCGCCGCGAACGCGGCCGAGCGCGTCGCTCCCGGGCTGACGCTCGTGACCGTCTCGATGATCGGCGCCGCCGGGCGCGTCTACCTCGCCGGGACGACCCCGGATATCGTGCTCGCGCGCGACGAGATCACGCGCGTTCTCGAGGCTGTGGAGGGAAGGACCGGATGAGCATCGACGACCTCGCCGTGGCCGCTGTCGGCCGCTACGGCCTCTCGCCGGCGGCGACGGCCACGCTCTGCAACGTCTCCGAGAACCACACCTACCGCGTCGAGGACCCCGAGTCCGAGCGCCGCTACGCGCTCCGGGTCCACCGTCCTGGCTACCGGACGAGCGATCAGATCGAGTCCGAGCTGCAGTGGGTCGACGCGCTCCGCGAGGACGGGGCGGTCGACACCTGCGTCCCGGTGCCCGCGCCCGGGGGCGAGCGCGTCGTCACGGTCTCCGCGGATGACCTCGGCGCGCGCAACGTCGTGCTCTTCGAATGGCTCCCGGGCCGCGAGCCCGACCCCGAGGGCGAGGCGGTGATCGCCGGCTTCCGCACGCTCGGAGCGGTCTCGGCGCGCATGCACGCGCACGCGCGCGCGTGGCGGCCGCCACCGGGGTTCGACCGGCCGACCTGGGACTACGAGCGGACGCTCGGAGCCGGCGGGTACTGGGGGAGATGGCAGGACGGCCTGGGGATGGGCCCCGAGGAGCGCCGGCTGCTCGACCGCCTCGACGCCGCGATCGCGGCGCGCCTCGAGGCCTACGGCCAGGCGAGCGGTCGCTTCGGGCTCGTCCACGCCGACATCCGGCTCGCCAACCTGCTCGTCGACGACGGCGAGGTGCGCGTGATCGACTTCGACGACTCCGGGTTCGCGTGGTTCATGTACGACTTCGCCACCACCGTCTCGTTCATGGAGGACCACCCGCGCGTGCCCGAGCTGCGCGACGCGTGGCTCGAGGGCTACCGCTCCGTCGCGCCGCTGGACGCGGCCGACGAGGGCGAGCTCGACACCTTCGTGATGCTGCGCCGGCTGCTGCTGGTGGCCTGGATCGGCTCGCACCACACCTTCGCGACCGAGGCCGCGGAGCTCGGCGCCGGCTTCACGGCCGGGACCTGCGCGCTGGCGGAGCGCTACCTGTCAACCCAACCGGAGGCATGACCCAAGTGTTCACCCCTCTCACCGGCCGCGTCGTGCTCGTCACCGGCGGCACGAAGGGCATCGGCAAGGGCATCGCGGGCGTGTTCGCACGCGCGGGTGCCAACGTCGTCGTCGCGGGCCGGGACCAGGCGACGGGCGAGGCGGCGGCGGCCGACCTCGGCGGCGCCTACGTGGCCGCCGACGTCGGCCGCGCGGAGGACTGCGAGCGGATGGCGGCCGACACCGTCGAGCGCTTCGGCGGCATCGACGTCCTGTGCGCGAACGCCGGGATCTTCCCCGACACCAAGCTCGCGGACATGACCGAGGAGGACATCGACGCGATCTTCGCCACCAACGTCAAGGGCACGATGCTCTCGGTCAAGGCCTGCCTGCCCGCGCTCGAGCGCAGCGGCCACGGGCGCGTCGTCGTCACCTCGTCGATCACGGGCCCGATCACCGGCTTCCCCGGCTGGTCGCATTACGGCGCGACGAAGGCGGCCCAGCTCGGCTTCGTGCGCACGGCGGCGATCGAGCTCGCCGGCAAGGGCATCACGATCAACGCCGTCATGCCGGGCAACATCGAGACCGAGGGGCTCGCCGAGCTGGGGCCGGAGTACCGGCAGCAGATGGAGGCCTCGATCCCGCAGGGCAAGCTCGGGAAGGTGGAGGACATCGGGAACGCGGCGCTCTTCCTCGCCACCGACGAGGCCTCCTACATCACGGGCCAGACGATCGTCGTCGACGGCGGCCAGGTGCTGTCGGAGTCGATCATGGGACTCGAGACGTAGTGGCCCCTCCGGCGAACCCGAGGAACCACTAGGAGTGGAGCGCTCGGCCGTCTCGCTGGGGCCGACGGCGCTCGCGGCGCGGGACCGCCTGCTCGGCGAGCTGCCAGGGCCCGGCGAGCGGCTCGGCGCGGAGCGGGAGCTCGCCGAGCGGCTGGGCGTGTCGCGCTCGACGATCCGCGCGGCACTGGCCGATCTCGAGCGCAGCGGCCTGGTCCGGCGCACTCGCGGCCGCGCGGGTGGGATCTTCGTGGCCGAGCGCAAGGTCGAGCGCGATCTGACCAGCCTCGCCGGGTTGCCGGCCTATCTGCGCCGCCAGGGCTTCCAGTCCGACGCCCGGGTGCTGTCGACGAGCACCGTCGAGGCGGACGGCGAGACCGCCGCGGAGCTGGGTCTCCCCGACGGCGCGCTCGTGCTCGAGGTCGTCCGTGTCCGGCTCGCCGACGGCGAGCCGATCTCGCTCGAGCGCGCGCTGTTCCCGGCCGAGCGGTTCCCCGATCTGCTCGACCGCTCGCTCGGCGGATCGCTCTACGAGCTCCTGCAGACGGGCTACGGCCTGGTGCCGGGCGAGGCGGAGGAGCGGATCGAGGTCGTCGCCGCGGGCGCCGCCGAGGCCAGGCTGCTGGGGCTGCGCCGCGGTGCGCCGCTGCTCGCCGTGGCGCGCACCGCCTGGGATGCGGACGGGCGCGCGTTCGAGCGCTCGCACGACCTGTTCCGCGCCGATCGCGTGCGCATCGTCGTGCGTGCGCGCACGGCGCCGGCCGCGCCGACGCTCGTCGGCGCCGCCGTGCACGTGCACGACGGCTTGCCACGGCGGGGACCAGATGGTTGAATGCACCGAGTCTGTGTTGTAGGACAACTTCGTCCGCGAGGGACCGCGTAAGAGGAGAAGGGGAGCAATGGCAACCACCAAGCCGGGGCCGAAGCTCGAGGCCCACCACGAGGGCGCCGTCGAGTCCGTGTACGCGGGCGAGACCAATCGCCTAAAGCCGAACGCCATCGGGCTGTGGGGGGTGATCTTCGTCGCGGTCACCGGGGCCGCGCCGATCTCCGCGATGCTATTCAACGTCCCGTTCGCGACCGGGTTCGGCACCGGCCTCTATACACCCGCCGCGTTCCTGTTCGCGACCGTGATCCTCACGATCTTCTCGGTCGGCTATGTGGCGATGGCGCGCAAGATGCGCGCCGCCGGCGGCTTCTACACGTTCATCTCGCACGGCCTCGGCCGTGAGCTCGGGATGGCGGCGGGGATCACGGGGGCGCTCTCCTACGCCCTGTTCGAGGTCTCGCTGCTCGGCGGGTTCGCCTACTTCGCGGCCACGAACTTCAACGACTGGTTCGGCTGGCACGTCCCGTGGGTCGTGTTCGCGCTGTTCGCGGCCGTCCTCATCAGCGTGTTCTGCTTCTTCGACGTCGAGCTGTCGGTGCGCATCCTCGGCTTCGCGCTGATCGGCGAGATCATCATCCTGACGATCTTCGACATCGTCGTCTTCGGCAAGGGCGGCGGCCCGGACGGCATCCAGTTCCAGGCGCTCAACCCGTTGAAGCTCACCAGCCCGGGGCCGGGCCTCGCCGCCGGGGTCGGATTGTTCCTCGCGTTCTGGTCGTGGGTCGGCTTCGAGGCCGTCCCGAACTACGCGGAGGAGTCCCGCGACCCCGCGCGGATCGTCCCGCGGGCGACGATGATCTCGGTCATCGGGCTCGGGATCGGCTACGTCATCACCTCGCTGGCGTTCGTCTCCGCGTTCTCGGAGAGCCACCTCGTCAAGGCGGCCCAGGATCCCGCCGGGCCGTTCTTCGTCGTGATGCGCCAGTTCGGCTCGCACGGCCTCGCGACGACCATGCAGGTCCTGATCCTCACCGGCTCGTTCGCCTGCGCGATGGCCTTCCACAATGTGGCGATGCGGTACTTCTACGCGATGGGCCGCGAGGGGATCCTGCCCCGCGCGCTGGGGCGAACGCATCCCACGCACAAGTCGCCGTACATCGCGAGCTTCGCCCAGACGGCGTTCGCCATCGCGCTCGTCCTGGCCTGGGGGATCGGCGCCGGCTTCAGCTACAAGGCCGCCTTCGACACCGCCTACGTGCGCATCTACACGATGATGGCCGTCCAGGGCGTGGTGTGGATCCTCGCGATCCAGGCGACGTGCGCGCTGGCGGTCATCATGTGGCACCGGCGCCACAAGCACCCCGATTCCGCCCTGGTCGTCGTGGTCTGCCCGATCATCGCGATCCTCGGCCAGGTCTTCGCGATCTACCTGCTGTTCAAGAACATCGGCGTGCTGGCCGGCACGATCGGCTATGTCGACCTGATCGCACCGATCGCCGTCATCGGGGTGGTCGGCAGCCTGGTCTACGCGATGGTGCTCAAGCGGCGCGACCGCGCGAAGTTCGACGGCATCGGCCGGATGATCGACAGGGGCGTCGTCACGCCGTGACGCCCCTGCCTCGGCCAGAGGCCTCGTCACCGCTGGCGCTCGCCTCGAGGGCCGCCTGCAACTGCCCGCTCAGCGGCGCGCCATCGACGAGCGCGCCGTCGAGCGCGGCGGTGCCGATCGTGAACGCCCAAGCGCCGCAGGCATCGAGCGCGCGGATGCGCTCGACGGAGTCCACCGAGCCGGCGCAGATCACGGGGAGATCGGTCGCGCCGACCACCGCGCGGACGAGCGCCTCGACGTCGCCGTCATAGCGGTAGGCGAGCAGGTTGATGCCGTCGACGCCGAGGGCCGCCGCGCGCTCGGTGTCGGCGACGATCTCGTCGATCGAGCCCCGCAGCAGGCACGGGTGGCCGACGATCTGCCCCACGTAGGGCCAGAAGCGCACGCCCGTATCCGCGAGGATCTCCTGCACCGGCTCGATCAGGGTGCCGCCGATCAGGTGGTCGGAGCGGATCTCGGCCGCGGCGCGCGCCGAGGCGAGCGTGTCCTCCTCGGTCTCTGAGACGACCTCGATCCAGCTCTCGTGGCCGTTGGAGCGGATGTCCTCCATGAGCGCCTTCAGCTCCTCGGTGGGCAGGCCGACGTCCTTGCAGCCGACGTGGCGCAGGCCACTGCCTCGGCCAGAGGCCTCGTCACCGCTTCGCTCGCCGGCGACCGACGCGTAGACCTCGCGGGCGTCCTTCAGCGTGACGTCGTCGCGGGTGAGCATGAAGATGAACTCGATCATTCTGGACTCCCTGATTGTGCGGCGACAGCGGCGGAGTTGTCGGACAACTGGTACGCTACCACCGGTCCAAACGGAGGAGGAGTGCAGGTGCGCGCAGCGATCTGGAACGGGCCGGGCAGCATGGAGATCGGCACCGCGCCGGATCCGGTGTGCCCCGAGGACGGCGTCCTCCTGCAGGTGCTGGCGTGCGGCGTCTGCGGCACCGACGTGCGCTCCTTCTACAACGGCGACCGCCGGATCGAGGCCCCGTGGGTGCTCGGCCACGAGATCTCCGGCGAGGTCGTCGACATCGGCCCGCGCGCGGAGGCCGAGGCCGAGGCGAGCGGCATCGCGCTCGGCGACGCGGTGCACTGCATCTCGACGCTCAACTGCGGCCGCTGCCGGATGTGCCGCGGCGGCGCCGAGAACCTGTGTCTGAACGGCGAGCTGATGGGCTTCGACCACCCCGGCGCCTACGCGGACCGGGTCGCGATCCCGAGCATCGCGCTCAAGAACCTGTTCCGCATCCCCGACGGGCTGTCGCCCGCGCACGCGACCTTCGCCGACCCGCTGTCCGACGTCATCTGCGGCCACAAGGACATCGCGATCGGCCTCGACGACGTCGTGGTCGTGATCGGCGCCGGCCCGGTCGGGACCGCGCACGCGGCGCTGGCGCGGCTGCGGGGCGCCGGTCAGGTCCTGATGCTGGAGCGCGCCGCCAGCCGGCTGGAGCTCGCGCGGGCGATCGTGGGCGACGAGCGTGTCGCCTACATCGACACCGACGACCAGGACGGCCAGGCGGCCGTGATGCGCGCGACGTCCGACTTCGGCGCCGACGTGGTGATCGTCGCCTGCTCGAGCGACATCGCCCAGCAGGACGCGATGGAGATGGCCGCCCCGCGCGGGCGCGTGCTGTTCTTCGGCGGCCTGCCGAAGGGCACCACGCACATCGAGTTCCCGTCGAACATCCTCCATTACAAGGAGGTCCAGGTCCACGGCTCCTACGCCTCGCGCCATCGCGACCAGGTGGCGGCGCTCGACATGCTGGCCGCGGACGCCGGCGGGATCCGCTCCGTGGTCTCGGACATCATCGGCCTCGACGAGACGCCCGACGCCTTCCCGCGCATCCGCGCCGGGGAGGCGCTGAAGGTCGTCGTCGCGCCGTGACCGAGACGCGCCGCCGGTCGCTGCGCCACAGCCTCGCCGAGGAGCTGCGGACGCGGATCCTGGCGGGTGAGTGGCGGCCGGGCGACCGCATCCCCTCCGAGCCCGAGCTGGCGCGGCGCGAGGCCGTCTCGCGGTCGTCGATGCGCGCGGCGATCACGATGCTCGAGGAGGACGGCGTCGTCAGCCGCAGGCACGGGTCGGGGACCTACGTCACCTACCGCCCGGCGCTGCCGCACGACCTCGGCCGCAACTTCGGCGTCTCCTCGCTGATCCGGTCGACCGGGATGGCGCCCGGCACGGTGGAGGAGACCTCGGGCGCGGTGCCCGCTCCACCCGCCGTCGCCGACGCGCTCGGCGTGCCCGAGGGCGCGCCGGTGAGCTCACTGCGCCGCGTCCGCACGGCCGACGGGCGGCGCGTCGTCGACGTGAGCGACTGGTGCCGGATCGAGCACCTCGCGCCCGAGGATCTGCCGGAGCTCCCCGAGGGCTCGATCTACGCCGCGCTCGCGGAGCGCGGCCTGGCCGTCGACCACGGCGTCGCGGACCTGACGCCGCGCAACGCCGACGGCGACCTCGCGCGCCGCCTCGACGTCCCGCGCGGCACCCTGGTGCTCACGATCGACCAGGTCGACCGCGCCGCCGACGGGGTCGCCGTGCTCGTCTCGCGCGAGCACTACGTCGCCGACGCGTTCACCTTCTGCCTCGTGCGTCGCGGGCCCGGCGAGGGGGAGCGCTGAACGACGGGGCGCCTCTTGTCGTCGGCGTCGACGTCGGCTCACAGGGCACCTGCGCGCAGGCGCTGGAGCCCGACGGGACGCTGCTCGCCACGGCCTACGAGCCGCACGCGCTCAGCTACCCGCAGGCGGGGTGGGCCGAGCAGGACCCCGGCGAGTGGACCAACGCCCTCGTCGCCACGCTCTCGCGGATCCGCGCCGCGACCGCCGGGCGCGAGATCGTCGCGCTCTCGTTCGGCTCTCAGCTCGACGGCCTCGTCGCCGCCGCCGCCGACGGGAGCGCGCTGCACCCCGCGCTGATCTGGTGTGACCGGCGCGCGGGCGCGGAGTGCGAGGGCGTGGCCGAGCGCAGCGACCCAGACGCGCTGCGCGCGCTCACCGGCTGCAACATCGACCCCGGGCACGTCGGCGCGAAGATCGCCTGGCTCGCAGGACACGAGGCCGAGGTCCACCGCGACGCCGCAGCGTTCCTGCTGCCCGGCTCGTGGGTCGCGTGGCGCGCCTCGGGGACGCTGGGGGTCGATCCCTCGAATGCATCCTCGACGGGTCTGCTCGATCCGCGCACGCGCGAGTGGGCGGAGGACGCATGCGCGGCGTTCGAGGTCGACCCGGAGCGCCTCGCGCCCGTCATGCGGCCGGACGCCGTCCTCGGCTCGATCGACGGCTGGCTGCAGGAGGCGACGGGGCTGGACGCCGGCACGCTCGTCGTGATGGGGGCCGGCGACGAGATGGCCGCGACGCTCGGGGCGGGCGTCGTCGAGCCGGGGGTCGTGTGCGACGTCATGGGCACCGCCGAGCCGGTGTGCGCCGTGGTCGCCGAGCCGGCCCACGACCCGACCGGGCTCGTCGAGCTCCACCCGCACGCCGATCCGGAGACCTGGCTGCTGGAGAACCCCGGCTGGCTCTCGGGCGGAGCCTATCGCTGGTTCCGCGACGAGCTCGGCGGCCCGGAGGCAGCGGCCGCGGCGCAGAGCGGCGCCGACGTCTACGAGCTGCTCAACGCGCTCGCCGAGTGCGCGCCGCCCGGCGCCGGTGGCGTCTCGTGGGTGCCGGCGCTGGCGGGCGCCATGGCGCCCGAGTGGAACTCGCACGCGCGCGCCGCCTGGTTCGGGATGACCGCCGCCCACGGGCGAGCCCACCTCGCCCGCGCACTGCTCGAGGGCAACGCGCTGGCGCTGCGCGACGTGATCGAGGCGATCGGCGCCGCCGGGCATCCTCCGAGCGAGGTGGTCTGCGTTGGCGGTGGGGCGAAGGGCAAGCTGCTGTGCCAGCTGCGCGCGAACGTCACCGGGCTCCCGGTGTGCAGGCCCGACGACGTCGAGACGACCGCGCGCGGCGCCGCGATGCTCGCCGCGGCGGGTGCGGGGCTGCACCCGACGGTCGCCGAAGCGGCGCGCGCGATGGCCGGCCCGCGCAGCCCCCACGTGCATCCCGACCCGGAGCTGCGCAGCGTCTATGACGATCTGCACCGGCGCCACCGCCGGCTCTACGCCGCGCTGCGGCCGCTGTTCGGCTCGGAGGATGGGTGACCGACGGCAGGCTCGACGCCGCAGCGCGGCGGCGCGCGCTCGAGGCCACCGGCGCGGGGGAGCTCGACCTGCTGGTCATCGGCGGCGGGATCACGGGGGTGGGCACGGCGCTCGACGCGGTCACCCGCGGCCTGCGGGTCGCGCTCGTCGAGGCGCGCGACGTCGCGGCGGGGACCTCGAGCGCCTCGAGCAAGCTCATCCACGGCGGCCTGCGCTACCTCGAGATGGGCCACATCGGGCTCGTCCGCGAGGCGCTGCGCGAGCGCGAGCTGTTGCTCACGCGGCTCGCCCCCCACCTCGTCGCGCCCGTGCCGTTCCTGTGGCCGTTGCGCGGCGGCGGCTGGGAGCGCGCCTACCTCGGCGCCGGGCTCGCGCTGTACGACACGATCGGCGGGGCGCGGTCCGTGCCCCGCCATCGCCACCTGAGCCGGCGCGGCGCGCTGGCCGCCGCCCCGGCGCTGCGCCCGGAGGCGCTCGTCGGCGCCGTGCAGTTTCACGACGCCGCCGAGGATGACGCGCGCATGGTCGCCGTCGTCGCCCGCACCGCCGCCGCCCACGGCGCCCACCTCGCCACCCGGGTGCAGGTCACGGGCTTCCGGTCAGCCGGTGAGGTCGAGGCGGTCGACGACGAGAGCGGCGAGACGCTCGTGCTGCGGGCCCGGCACGTCGCGTGCGCCGCCGGCGTCTGGACCGACCGGTTGCGCGAGCTCGCCGGCGGGCGCTCGTCGCGGCGCATCGTCCCCTCGAAGGGCATCCACGTCTTCGTGGCCGGCGACCGCATCCCGATGGAGACCGGGGTGCTGGCCCGGACCGAGAAGAGTGTGCTGTTCGTCATCCCGTGGCAGGGCGGCTGGCTGATCGGCGACACCGACACCCCGTGGACGCTGGGCCCCGACCAGCCCGTCGCCACCGGCGCCGACGTGGACTACCTGCTCGCCAAGACGAACGCGCTGCTCGCCGAGCCGCTCGGCCGCGAGGACGTCCACGGGGTGACCGCGGGCCTGCGGCCGCTGGTCGCCGAGGCGGCCCGCAGCGACACGACGCGGATCAGCCGGCAGCACGTGGTCGAGTCCCCGGCGCCCGGGCTCACGACGGTCGCGGGCGGCAAGTACACGACCTATCGGGTCATGGCCGCCGACCTCGTCGACGCGGTCGCCCGCGCGCTGGGGACGAAGGCGCCGTCCGTCACCCGCGACGTGCCGCTCGTCGGCGCGGAGCTCGGCCGGATCGACCGCGCCGCGCTCGCCGCACGGGCGGGCCTCCCGGCCGCCGCGGTGGACAGGCTGGTGCGCCGCTACGGAGACCGCGCCGAGGAGCTGGTCGCGCTCATCGCCTCGCGGCCGGAGCTCGCCGAGCCGCTCGAGGGCGGCGGCGGGCACCTGGGCGCCGAGGTGGTGCACGCGTGCACGCACGAGGGCGCGCTGCGCCTCGACGACGTGCTCGAGCGGCGCACGCGCCTGGCCCTCACCGCGCCCGACCGCGGGCTCGCCGCGGCCGCGCCGGTGGCGGCGCTGATGGCCGGCGCGCTCGACTGGAGCCCGGAGCGGGCGCGCCGCGAAGCTGAGGCCTGGGGTGCGCGGGTCGCCGCGGGCCGTGCCGCCGAGGCCGAGCGCGACGACGAGAGCGCGCTCGCCGCGTACCGGGCGGCACTGGCCGAGCCCATGGACGTGGCGGTGCGGCGATGAGCCCGCTCGTCGCCGGGCTGGACCAGGGCACCTCGAGCACGCGCTGCGTGGTGCTGGACGACGAGCTGTGCGAACGCGGCTCCTTCTCGGTCGCCGTCGCCTCGTCGTTCCCGGGGCCCGGCCTCGTGGAGCAGGACCCGGAGGCGATCGCGGAGTCGGCGGAGCGCGCGATCGCCGGCGCGCTGGCCGCCGCGGGCGCCGGCCCCGCCGACGTGGCGGCGCTCGGCATCGCCAACCAGACCGAGACGTTCGTGGTCTGGGAGCGCGCGACCGGCCGCCCCGTCCACCCGGCGATCGTCTGGCAGGACCGGCGGACCGACGCGGCGTGCGCCGAGCTGCGCGCGCACGGCCATGAGGAGCTCGTGCGCGAGCGCACCGGGCTCGAGCTCGACGCGACCTTCCCGGCGACCAAGCTGCGCGGGCTGCTCGATCACGTCGACGGTGCCGCGGAGGGATTGGCCTACGGTGACGTCGCGTCCTGGCTCCTGCATCGCCTGGCGGGGATCCACGTCTGCGACGCCGGCAACGCCGGGCGCTCGCTGCTGTGCCCGCTCGGCGGGCTGGACTGGGACGACGAGCTGCTCGCGCTGTTCGGCGTCCCGCGGGCGCTGCTGCCGCCGATCGTGGACTCGGACGCGATCGACGCCGTGATCGGCGGCGTCCCCGTCCGGGCCGCCGCCGGGGACCAGCAGGCCTCGCTGTTCGGGCTGCGCTGCTGGGAGCCGGGCGCCGCGAAGGTGACGCTGGGGACGGGCGCCTTCGTCCTCGCGCAGGCGGGCGATACCGCGCCGCGCCCGCCGGACGGCATCCTCGCCTCCTGCGCCTGGCGGCGGGACGCGACCACCAGCTACGCGCTCGAGGGCTTCATCCCGACGGCCGGCGCGGCGGTCGACTGGTTCACCCGCACCGGCGCGCTCCCGGCGGGTCCGGACCTCGACGCGCTGGCGCGCGAAGCCGGGTCAGGCGGCGTCGTCTGCGTCCCCGCCTTCCAGGGCTCCGGCAGCCCGACCTGGGACGCGGGCGCCCGCGCGGCCGTGCTCGGGCTGGGCCTCGGGACGACCCGCGCCGACCTGGCGCGCGCGGTCCTCGACGGCGTCCTCCACCAGGTCGCCGACGCGGTCGAGGCCGTCGCCCTCGACGCGCTGTGGGTCGACGGCGGCCTCTCGCGCTCGGACTGGATCGTCCAGCGCCTCGCCGACCTGTCGGGCCTGCGCGTCCGGCGCACGGCGCGCTCCGACTCGACCGCCCTCGGCGCCGCGACCCTCGCGGGCCTGGCCGCCCGCGTCTGGGACCGGCCCGAGGCACTGCCCGAGATCCCCCTCGACCTCGTCGCCGAGCCGCAGCTCGCGCCGTCGCTGCGCACGCTGGAGCGCGAGCGCTGGGTGGAGGCGCGGGAGCTCACCGCGAGCTGGCGGTGAGCAGCCGTCAGGAGGGAGAGGCGGGCGAAGCCCAGCGGGCGGCGACGGAGCCGAAGGCGAGCGCAACGAGCGGGATGAGGACGAGCAACTGCAGACCGCTCTCCAGGTCGCCGCGAACGGCACCGCACGTGAACGATCCGCCGGTCCGCAAGTGGTTGAATCCTTGCTGTGCCGTTCGTCGTCCCTGGCAGCCTCCCCGCGCAGGAGCCCAGACCCGGCTGGAGCGGGCGCTTCTTCGACTCGGAGCAGGCGATCGTGCCGGCGGACCAACGCCACAGCGTGCGCGCGACAGAACCGACCCGCGCGATCGTCGTCGACTACCCCGTGCGGGAATCGGTGGGTGACATCCCGCTCGTGTAGACCTGGGTGACGCAGCCGTCGGCGTAGGCGGTGCTGCTCGCGAGGTGCAGCCGCTGGGGGTCGGGCAGGCCGTGGAAGAGCGGGAGCCCGTCGCCGAGTACGACGGGGTGGACGGTGAGGCGGTATTCGTCGATCAGGCGGTGCCGGGAAAGGCTGTGGGCGAAGCGTGCGCCGCCGAAGACGATGATGTCGTTGCCGGGCTGCCGCTTGAGCTTCGGGATCGCGTCCTCGACGGCGCCCCGCGAGAGCCGGGCGTTGTTCCACTCGACGGCCGGCAGGGACTCGGAGAACACGAGCTTCGGGAGCGTGTTCATCAGCACGGCCATCGGGTTGTCGGAGCCCGGCCAGCCGCGGACCATGTCCTCGTACGCGCCGCGGCCGATGACGATCAGCCCGATCTGGCCGAGCAGCCCGAGGGTCTCGCGGTGCCGGCGGTCACCCTCGGAGGCGGAGCGGTCGGCCGGCTCGAGCCAGTCGATCACGCCGTCGCTGTTCGCGGCGAAGCCGTCCAGCGACATCGACATGCACAGGATCAGGCGCCGCGTCATGCGCCGACCCGGTAGCGCAGGTGGGTGACGCCCGGCGCGTCGATGATCCGGACCAGCTCGAGCTCGATGTGCTGCGTGCCGAGGTGCTCGAAGAGGCGCCGCCCGGCGCCGAGGAGCACGGGAATCAGGTGGATCTCGAGCTCGTCGAGGACACCGGCCTGCAAGCACGATTGCGCGGTCGCGGCGCCGTGGACCAGGATGTTCCCTGCACCGGCCGCCTCCTTCGCCTGGGCCATCGTGCTCTCGATGCCGTCGGTGACGTAGGTGACCCACGGGAGGTTCGCGGCGTCGTCGGGGGGTGCCTGACGGGTCGGGACGAAGATGGGGACGCCGTGGTGGTCCCCGCCCCAGCGGCGGGCCAGGTCGAACGTGCGCCGGCCCACGACGACCGCTCCGGTCGCCATGAGCTCGTCGAACACGTCGCCGCTGGGCCCCGCGGGCCTGAACCCCACCCCTTCGCCCGCGGACAGCCATTGATGCAGGCGCTCGCCGTCCAGGCCGAGCCCATGGTCGAAGTCGTCCTCGGGCCCGGTGATGAAGCCGTCGAGCGACATCGACATGTACAGCACGGACGCCGGGAGCCGCCCGCGAACCACGCGGTCGAGCCGGCCGAAGGCGTTGGGCAGGCCGCGTTCATGCTCGGCCTTGAGCTCGGCGCTCGGGAAGCCCTTCTGGACCATGGTCATGAGCGTCTTGCCGTCGTGGCGCTCGAACGTGAACTCGAGCTCCGTCTCGAAGCTCCATCCATCCAGGCGCGTCTCGGTCGTCGTGAGGACGAGCCGCCGTGGGCGATCGATCACCTGGAACACGTGCGTGTGGCGGTACAGCTCGCCTCGCGAAGGCCCGAACGCCACGGTCCAGACGCCCCCGACGCGCAGATCGCACTGCGATTCCACGATCCAGCCCGGGTCGTCCTGCCCGTAGAACTGCTCCTGGCCGACCGGATCGGTGAACGCGTCGAAGACGTCCTCGGGCTCTGCGTCGAGCACACGCGCGAAGCTCAGGTCGAGACTCACCCGCGCTCCGCCTTTCGCTTCTCGACGTAGCCCTCGAACCGGTCGAACCGGGTTTCCCAACCGCGCCGGTAGGAGTCGATCCATTGCGTGGCGTCCTGCAGCTCCGCGGGGCCGAGCCGGCATTCGCGGGCACGCCCGACCTTCGCCGTGCTGACCAGGTCGACGTCCTCGAGGATCCCGACGTGCTTCTTGACGCCGTTGAGGGTGAGATCGAACGGCTCTGCCAGCTCGCCGATCGTGGCGGGTCCGCGCCCGAGCCGCTCGAGGATGCTCCGGCGCGTCGGATCCGAGAGGGCGAAGAAGGTTCGGTTGAGCGTCGCTTGATAGTGCACCGATCGGTGCACTATAGCGAGGCGACCGGTGAGCGGCCCGCGGTGAGGGTTGCGGCGAACGCTTCGACGATCGACGGGTCGAACTGCGAGCCCGCACAGCGCTCGAGCTCCGCCATCGCTGCGGCGGGTGTGCGCGACGCGCGGTAGGCGCGGTCGGAGACGATCGCGTCGTACGCGTCGCAGACCGCGACGATGCGGGCGCCGAGGGGGATCTCCTCGCGGGCCAGCCCATCGGGATATCCGGCGCCGTCCCAGCGCTCGTGGCTGGAGCGGACGAGGCGGGCGACGGACGCCAGCGAGGGCGCGGCGGCCACGATGCGCTCGCCGATCAGCGTGTGGCGTTTCATGAACGCCCACTCCTCGGCGTCCAGCGGGCCCGGCTTGGTGAGGATCGCGTCAGGGATGGCCATCTTGCCGACGTCATGGAGCTCGGCGGCGTCGCCGACCTGTTCGAGCTCCTCCACGCCGAGGCCGAGGCTGCGCCCGACCTCGCGGGCGAGCGCCGCGACACTGTGGATGTGCTCGCCGAGGTCGGGGTGGCGTTCGGCGAGCACCCGCAGGAGGACGTCCGTGCTCTGGCGGCCGGCGGTGGCGCGGCCGCTGGTCTTCTGCGCGTACATCCGCTGGTCGGCGATCCGCAGCGCCTCGGTGGACTCCGTCGCCTCGGCGGGCAGCAGGATGCCGCCGAACGAGGAGCCGATGTCGAAGCCCTCGCCGCGATCGCTCAGCGCGGCCACCGAGGCCACCTCGACCCGGGTGCGGACGGCGGCGTCAGCCAGCACGCAGAACTCGTCGCCGCCCAGCCGGTAGGCGCCGCCGCCGCCGTCGCTCACGGCGGCGGAGAGAGCGTGGCCCAGGCGCTGCAGCAGTGCGTCACCGGCGAGATGGCCGAACGAGTCGTTGTAGTTCTTGAACCCGTCCAGGTCGAAGAGCATCAGCACGCACGGCTCGGCCTCGCGGCCGCGCTGGAGGCGCCGCTCCAGGTCGGCGACGAGCGCGCGGCGATTGGCGAGGCCGGTGAGGCTGTCGGTCGAGGCGGCCGCCTGCAGCTCGCGGCGCGAGCCGCGCAGGCTGATGAGCGAGAGCACGAGCAGCAGGAGCGCGACGGCGAACATCGCTCCGGGCAAGATCCCCGCATCGGCGAGCAGCGACGGCGCCGGGGATGCGGAGGAGGCGACGAGGACCCAGCGGTTGGCGTTGCCGTCGACGGGGTTGAGGCGACGGTAGGCGCTGGGCCGCCCTGCGACGCGGGCGACTCCGGCCCGCTTGGCCGTGCGGGCGAAGCCCGCGAAGCGAGCGTCGGACGGCACCCCGAGGGGCACACCGGCGCGCTGCGGCCGGTTGCCGTCCATCACAACCTCGCCGCTGCCGCGGTCCACCACACGCAGGACGAAGCCAGCCTCCGTGCTCCCGAGCTCCCGGCGCAGGCTCTCGACGCTCAGCTCGTAGTGCACGATCGCCGGTGACGCCGCGCGGCCGAGCGGCAGCGGGGTCGCATTGCCCACCACCCAATCGTGCGTGTCGGGTGACACGTACGGGCGCGACTGGAAGACGTGGCCCGGGCGCAGGGCGAAGGTGGGGGTGAAGAACGGATTGCCCGATTCGTCGGGCGTCAGCTCGCCCACCGGCGCCGCGCGCCCGTGCACGACCCGCGCGTTCTCCGCGCCGCTGCGGTCGATGAAGCAGACCTCGCCGATCGATCGCGGGAACAGCGTTTCGAGGTAGCGCAGCGAGTCGTTCGCGGCCGCGACGTAGGGCGAGCCCGCCCGCACCTTCGACCGGCGCGAGCCGGACTGCGTGTAGAGCTGGCGAAACGCCGCGTTGTGTGAGGTGACGAGCGTGATCGTCCGCGCGCGCAGGAAGTTCGCGTCGAGCGCCGCCGCGTGTGACTCCGCGGCGTCGGCCAGCCGGCGCGCCTGGTCCGCGCCGCGGCGGTTGTGATCGGTGACCGCGATCCCCAGGCTGAGCGGGAGCAGGACGATCGAGACGATCAGGCCGCTGAGAGAGAGCGAGCGCACGTAACCCCGGCTTCGGCGCGCGCGGGCTTGTACCTTGAGCGCGACGCCCCGCGCCGGGTCAGGTCACCCGGAGGACGCGCCGGGGCTTCAGCACGAACGCGAGCACGTAGAGGCCGGCCGCGAGCAGGAGCAGCGCGCGGTAGCCGACGACGAGCGAGGCGTACTCCAAGGTCCCGCCCAGCAGCGCGCCGAGCAGGTTGGCGCCGAACGCCGCGGTCGAGCCGCTGGTGTCCACGAAGCGCGCGGCGAAGATGAGGTTGGCGCAGAAGATCGGGGCGAACGCGAGCGCGATCGCCGCCACCAGGCGCAGCGGCGTGGCCAGCGCGAGCAGCGTCGAGAGCGGGACCGCGTAGGCCACGACGAGCGTGACGCCGAGCAGCGCGTAGAGCGGGGTGAGCGATCGTGGGTGGAGCCACCGGCTGGCCTCGACGGCGCACAGGACCGCCAGCAGCACGCCGGTGAAGACCATGGCGTTCACCAGCCAGGTCGAGCCGAACAGCAGCGCGAAGCCGGTCACGTATCGCGTCTCGAGCAACAGGAAGGCCGCTCCCATGAAGAACAGGTCGGAGTAGGGCCGCATCCAGCGCAGCGGGCCGGCCACCGCGCGGACGCCGACGAGCGCGCACAGCAGCACCGCCAGCAGCACCCCGAGGTAGTAGCTGGGGATCCCGCGCCTGAGCAGGTAGGGGAAGGGATGGTCGTCGGTGGCGGGTGCGGGCGCGCCGGCGGCGCTGGGCCGCCAGGTGCGGGCGCACCGCTGATCGCCGGGGTCGAGGCCGGCCACGAGCGCCCCGCGCCGGCTGCCGCCGCCGATCGAGTCGAGGCACGGGGGGTGGCCGAAGACCTCGGTCAGGGTGCGGCCGTAGCGGTCGATCAGCCACGTCTTGCGGTAGCTGTTGTACATCGCGAAGGCGCCGCCGGGTGCGAGATGCGACCGCGCCGCGGCGACCGCCTCGCGCGTGAACAGGTAGCTCTCCAGCCGCAGCGAGCTGTTGCCCGACACCAGTGTCAGGGAGTCCGGCAGCGCGAACAGCACGAGGTCGTACTTCGCGGTCGTGCGCTGGAGGAACGCGCGCCCGTCGTCGACGACGAGATGTACGCGCGTGTCCTGATACGGGTGATTGGGATGCCGCCGGCGGCCGATGTCGGCGATGCTCGGATCGATCTCGACCGCGTCGACCGCCTTCGCTCCGCGCGCGAGCGCGACGGCGACGTCGTTGCCGTTGCCAGCGCCGATGATCAGGACGTGGCGCGGCCGGTTGCCGGCCGTGCGCTGGTAGGGGATGGCCCGCAGCCCGCTCAGCCAGCGCTTCTGCGACACGTCCCGGATCGTCTGGTGCGGGACGCCGTTGACGGAGATGTTGATGCCGCCATCCTTGGCGTTGTGGGCGTGGATCTTGTAGTACGGCGACCAGCTGTCGCCGGGGATCACGGACTCGACGCCGAGCAGCAGGACGAGCACCGCCAGCGCCACAGCGGGCGCCCGCGGGATGCGCCGGTGGTGCAACGCGACGAAGCCCGCGGCGGCGATCAGCCCCCATCCGAGCGGCGGGGCGTGCAGGAACGACAGCACCGTGAACGTCGCGATGCCGGCCAGGCTGCCGAGCAGGTCGAGCCGGTAGGCGGTGAGCGCGGGGAAGTGCGGGAACAGCCGGCCGACGCCCTCGCCGAGGCAGGTCATCACGGTCGCCACCGCCACGAAGATCAACGGCAGGGTCACCCACGCGGGCGCCCCGGTGGGGCGCACCGCGGTGAAGTAGAGGATCTGGTCGCTGTTCTGGGTGACCTGGACCGGGAACGCGAGCACGAACGCCACCAGCGGCGCGAGGATCGCCGGCCACCACGCGGACACGTCGCGGGCGCGCCGGGACCTGAGGAAGCCGAGCCCGATGCCGAGGAACGAGCCCAGCAGCACGAAGTTCGAGAAGTAGCTCAGGTGCAGAACGTTCGCGCCGGTCCAGCGGATCAGCGCGAGCTCGACGAACAGCATGAGCGCGCTGGCGAGCACGAGGCGCCACGAGGCCATCGCGGCGACGCTAGGGACTGAAGGTGATGTGAGAGTGAAGGGAGGCCGTCAGCTCAGAGGTCGCGCAGCTCCTCGATCGCGGGCCGCCGCAGCGCTCGCACCGTCAGCGCGCCCGCGGCGCCCGCGGCCGCGATGGTGAGCACGACGAGGCTCGCGAGGTAGCCCCACGGCACCGCCGGCGCGGCGGGCGGTGGGTCGAAGACCCCGGTCAGCACCTTCACCAGCATCGTTGAGATGCCCGCGGCGACGACCGCGCCGATCGCCAGCCCGCCCAGGGTCACGAACGCCGACTCGCCCCACACGAAGCCGCCGAGCTGCCGCTGCTTCGCGCCGAGCGCCACGGCGATCGCGTACGTGCGGCGACGCTCGCGGAAGCCGAGCCCGAGCGCGAGCCCCGAGGCGGCCGCGGCCAGCACGAGCGCGAAGGCGAGCTCGACGCGCGTGAGGCCCGACAGCTCGACCGCGGTGAGGTTCGACCCGACCACGCGGCGCGAGTCCTTGATGTCGGTGACCTTCGCGCCCGCGCCGACGACGCCGCGCACGCTCCGCGCGACGCCCGCGGGATCCGATCCGCCGGTCTGGAGGAGGAAGGTGCCGACCGCGTCGCTGCCCGTCATCTTCGCCACGTAGCCCGCGTCGGCCACGACGAACGAGTCGGTCGGCGCGGTCGGGAACTCCTTGGCCACGCCCACGTAGTGGAACGGCACGGTCTTGTAGCGCTTCGTGACGCCGTCCTGGAGGCGCAGACGCACGACGTCGCCGGTGTGGAGCTGGAAGTCCTTGACCGTCTCCTCGCTCAGCAGCGCCGAGTCGGGAAGCTGGGTCAGGCGCGCCATCAGCGCGCTCGCCGTGCCGCCCGCGAACCACGGGTCCTGGAGCTTGCCCGCGGCCCCGATCGTGCCGGGGCGCACGCCGTAGAGGTCCTGCAGGTCCGCGCCGACGTAGACGAAGCGGTGCTGGAGCGGCTCGACCGCGGCCACGCCGGGCACCTCGGCCAGCCGGGCCGCCTCGCTCGCGCGCACGTTCGCGCCCGGGGACTCAGTCACGGTCACGTCGGCGCCGTTGGTCAGCCGCGCGTCGACCTCGGCCTGCTGCTGGTACGTCGAGTTGAAGACCGCGGTCGAGGCCGCGAACGCGGCGGTCAGCGCGAGCAGCGCGACCGACCGGGCCAGCAGCGCGCGCTGCCGGCCGAGCGTCGCCGCGACGGTCGGCGCGAGCTCGCCCGCCAGCGGCCGGAGCCCGCGCGTGAGCGGCACGCGGCCGCGCACGAGCACGAGGCTCGCGAGCCGGGAGGCGAGCAGCCCGGCCCCGATCCAGCCAAGCACGGGGGCGAGCAGCGCATACCAGTTGACCGAGACCGTGGGAATGCCCTCGGGCACGAGCACGAGCTGGTAGCCGTTGCGCGAGGCCTGCCAGTACACGAGCCCGGAGCCGATGAGGGCGAGGAGGTCGACCTTGTAGCGCGCCCACCACGGCGCGCGGTCGCGGCGGCCGATCTCGCGCCGCTGCCCGGCGACGGTGAGCTCGCGCGCGTCGCGCCAGGCCGGCAGCACGATCGAGCCCGCGGCGATCAGCAGGCCGATGAGCGCGGCGCCGCTCGCCCACAGCACGCCCGTGAGGGTGCTCGCGCCGAAGCTCGCGGTGCCGAACGCGGCGCGCCCGACGAGCAGCGCCGCGCCAAGGCCCGCCGCCACGCCGAGCCCGCCGGCCAGCGCGGTCTCGGCGAGCGCGACGCGGACGAGCTGGCGGGTCGAGGCGCCGCGCGTGCGCAGCAGCGCCGCGTCGCGGCGGCGGCGGTCGGCGCCCGCCGCGGCGATGGCCGCGGTCAGCAGGCCGGCGATGATCGCGCCCGGCACGCCGAGGAAGAGGAACAGCAGCTGGGCGTAGAGCGCGTCCTTGCGCGCGTCGTCGAGCACCGTGCCGAGGTTGTCGCCGACGACTCCCGCGCCCGCGAGGCGCGTCTCGAGGTTGCGAGCGCTGCCGGACACCTGGGTGAACCCGCCGCTCGGGGTCCCGGGCAGCGCGTGCGAGAGCCGCGCGTGCACCTGCGTGCGCGCGCCGCTCGGCGCGATGCGCGCGAACGTCTGCCTGGGCACCAGGATCACGTTGTCGGGCGGCGCCTGGGCCTGCGCGCCGGGCGGCGCCCCGACCTTCTGGAACAGCGAATCGGCCTGCGGGAGGTCGACGATGCCGTCGACCCGCACCTTCGCCGGCGCGCGGCCCGTGCGGCCGATCGACACGGTGGCGCCGGGCCCCGCGTGCAGGTTGGCGGCGGTCTGCTGCGCGAGCAGCACGCCGGTTCCGGAGCCGGCCAGCGTGCGCAGCTCGCCGGGGAAGGTGCGCGCGTAGCCGTCGGGCAGACCCAGCACGCGACCGGGGCCGGTCCGCTGGGTCGTGCCGCCCGCGGTCGCCTCGAGGCCGGCCGTGGAGGCGAAGTCGACGGGCAGCGCGTCCCTGACCGACGGGAAGCCGCGCACGCCGCGCAGCACGGCGCCCGGGCCGGCGCCCGGCTGCGCCTCGACCTGCCAGTCGACGGCGACCCGGGTCGTCGCCCGCTGGGTCATCTGGGCGACCGTCGAGGAGAGGAACGCACCGATCGAGGCGAGCAGCGCGACGCCGACGGCGACGCCGAGCGCGGTCGAGGCGAGCCGTGCGCGGCGGTGGGCGATCAGCCCGCGCAGCCAGGTCAGCGCGACCACTGCAGCCTCCCGCTGTGCATCTCCGCACGCTCGGCGAGACGCCCGGCGACGACGGGGTCGTGGGTCGCGACCACGAGCGCGGCGCCCGCGCGGTCGGCGGCGCCGAGCAGCGCATCGACGACCGCCGTCGCCGTCGCGCCGTCGAGCTGGCCGGTCGGCTCGTCGGCGAGCAGCAGCCGCGGCGCGCCGGCGAGGGCGCGGGCGATCGCCACGCGCTGGGCCTGCCCCCCCGAGATCTCCTCCGGCAGCTTGTCGGCGAGCTCGGCGAGGCCGAGGCGCTCGAGCGCCTCGAGGGCGCGGATCCGCGCGGCGGCGTCGGCGGCGCCGGCGAGGATCAGCGGCAGCGCGACGTTCTCG
This sequence comes from Solirubrobacterales bacterium, assembly GCA_038327685.1. GTDB lineage: Bacteria > Actinomycetota > Thermoleophilia > Solirubrobacterales > Solirubrobacteraceae > DASQFQ01. The sequence continues at coordinate 40,980 of JBBQLH010000001.1, read as the reverse complement.
CGCACCGTGAGCGGCGGCAGGAGGCTCGGCCCCTGGAAGACGACGGCGGGCCGCTCGTCGAGCCCGGGCCAGGTCACGCTCCCGCGCGTCGGCTGGTCGAGCCCGGCCATCAGGTGCAGGAGCGTCGACTTGCCGGAGCCCGACGGCCCGACCAGCGCGATGCGCGCGCCCGGGAGGACCTCGCAGTCGGTGGGCTGGAGGCCGACCGTCGCGGTGTCCCCGCGCCCGTAGGTGCGGGTCGCGCCGTCGCAGCGGACGAGTGGCTCGGTCACGCGAGGCGCCCGTCGTGCAGCCGGATCTCGCGGCCCGCGGCCGCGGCCACCGCCGGGTCGTGCGTGACCAGGAGGATCGCGGTGCCGTTCTCGGCGTGCTCGGCCAGCAGGGCGAGCACGCGCGCCGCGGTCGCCTCGTCGAGCTCGCCGGTCGGCTCGTCGGCCAGCAGGATCGCGGGGTCGTTCGCGAGCGCGACGGCAAGGCCCGCGCGCGCCAGTTCGCCGCCGGAGAGCTCGGCGGGCCGCGCGTGCCCGCGCGCCGCGATGCCGCAGCGGTCGAGCAGCTCGCGCGGCGCCATCGTGCCGCCCCCGAGCCCCTGGGCGACGGCGATGTTCTCGGTCACGCTCAGGTGGCCGATCAGGTTGGCCGACTGGAAGAGCATCCCGATCCGCCGCGCGCGCACGGCGGCGCGCTCCTCCTCCGGCCGCCGCGACAGCCGCGCGCCGTCAACGGTCACGGTGCCGCCGTCGGGCTCGTCGAGGCCGGCCAGGCACGCGAGCAGCGTCGACTTGCCCGAGCCCGACGGGCCGGTGACGGCGACCACCTCGCCGCGCTCGACCGCGAGCGAGACGCCCTGCAGCGCGAGCGCCTCGTCCTCGCCGGCGTGGAAGAAGCGGTAGAGGCTGCGGGCCTCCAGCACCGGCGTCATCGCGACCAGCTCAGCGATTCCGTGACGAGCTTCCAGGGATCGACGTTGTCCGCGCCCTTGGGGCCGGAGAGGGTGAGCACGACCTGCTTGCCGTTGCGGGAGAAGAGGTAGCGCTCGACCGCGTTCGTCCCCTTCCGCTGCGTCACCGGATCCGCCTGCGCGTCGGCGAGATAGGTGATCCGCACCGCCGGCCCGGATGAGCGCTTCACCGTGCTGACCTTGGGCGACTGGAAGCCCTTGACCGACTGCTTGAGCCGCGGGAGCTCGGCGCGCTTCGCGACGGCTGCGTTCGGCGCGGCCTGCGCCGAGCGCTCCTCCATGCGGATCGAGTTGAGCTTGTCCGTGAAGGTGACGGCGCCGCCCTTGGAGGTGCGGGCCCAGCCCTCCGGCACCTTCACGGTGTAGTCGGCGCCCGGGGGGGAGTAGCGGACATACGCCTGGTTGTCGGGGATGTCGCCGGCCGGGCTGGACTCCTTGGCGTTCGGGTCGACGGGCTTCGAAGATGAAGAGGAGCTCGAGCCACCGCACCCGGCGAGGAGCACGAGGAGCAGGGCGAGCGCGATGGGGAGGCGGGTCATGGCGGCCACGCTAGGGCCGGCCGGTCAATGGGAAGCCCCGCGAAGGTCAACGCCCGGTCAAACCTCGCGGCCCGGCGCCGTACGAGCGCTAGCGTCCGGACTGTGAGCCTGCCCGGCATCCTGGTCGTCGAGGACGACGAGGCGATCGCCTCCGGCCTCGTACGGGTGCTCGACAGCCAGGGCTACCGCGTCCGGCGCACCGACCGCGGCCGCCCCGCGCTGTCCATGGTCAGCGACGATGTCGGCCTCGTCGTGCTCGACCTCGGCCTGCCCGACGTCGACGGCGTCGAGGTGTGCCGGCGCCTGCGCGCCGCTCGTCCCGACCTCGCGATCCTCATCCTCACCGCGCGCGACCAGGAGCTCGACATCGTGTCCGGGCTCGACGCGGGCGCCGACGACTACCTCGTCAAGCCCTTCCGCCTCTCCGAGCTGCTCGCCCGCGTGCGCGCGCACCTGCGCCGCACGATCGCGAGCGCGCCCGACGACGCGCCGGAGCCCATGCGCGCGGGGGATCTCACCGTCGACCTCCCCGCGCGCCGCGCGTGGCGCGGCGAGCAGGAGCTCGAGCTGCGCCCGAAGGAGTTCGACCTGCTCGCGCTGCTCGTCGCCGAGGCCGGGCGCGCCGTCACGCGCGAGCGGATCATGCGCGAGGTCTGGGACACGGACTGGCTCGGCGCCACCAAGACGCTCGACACCCACGTCGGCACGCTGCGCAACAAGCTCGGCGAGCCCGAGGCGATCACCACGTTGCGCGGCGTCGGCTACCGGCTGGACGCGGCATGAGGCGCCGCCTCGTCGTCGCCATCGCCGGGGTCGCCGCGCTCGCCGTGACGCTGTTCGCGATCCCGCTCGCCCTCGCGCTGGAGCGCAGCTACCGCGACGACGAGCTGCTGCGCCTGCAGCGCGACACGGTCGCCGCGACCCGCCAGATCGACGTCGGGAGCGCGTCGGGCGATCCGATCGAGCTGCCCAGCGGCCCGCAGGCGCTGGCCGTCTACGACACGACCGGGCGGCGCGTCGGCGGGCGTGGCGGGCCGCCGCGGGCCGACGCCCTGACCGGAGCGGCCCTGCGCGAGCAGCGGCCGGCCGCGCGCTCGGCCGACGGCAGGCTCGAGGTCGCCGTCCCGCTCGTGGTCGGCGAGCGCGTCACGGGCGTCGTGCGCGCGCAGCGCAGCGCCGCGGTGGTCGCCTCGCGCGCGCACCGGGCGTGGCTGGCGCTGGCCGGGCTCGCGCTCGCGGTCCTCGCCCTCGCGACGGCGGCGGCCGCCCTGCTCGCCCGGCGCCTCGCCGGCCCCCTCGAGCGGCTCGCGGGCGCCGCGCGGCGGCTCGGCGACGGCGACTTCGGCGCCCGCGCGCCACGGGCCGGCGTGCGCGAGCTCGACGAGGTCGGCGCGGCGCTCGACGTCACCGCCCAGCGCCTCGATGATCTCGTCACCCGCGAGCGCGCGTTCAGCGCCGACGCGTCGCACCAGCTCCGCACGCCGCTCGCCGCGCTGCGGCTCGAGCTCGAGGCGCTGGCGCTGCGCGCCGAGGCGCCGCCCGAGCTGGATGCGGCACTGGCTCAGGTCGAGCGGCTGCAGAGCACGATCGACACCCTGCTCACGGTCGCGCGCGACGCCCAGCCGGGCACCGCGACGGCCGACCTGAGCGCGCTGCTCGACGCCGCCGAGCGGCGCTGGCGCGGCCCGCTCGCCGCCGACGGCCGCCCGCTGCACGTGCGCATCGACGCCGCCGACCCGGTCGCGCGCGCGGCGCCGCGCGTGGTCGACGAGATCCTCGACGTCCTCCTCACCAACGCGCACCACCACGGCGCCGGGCGCGTGACCGCGACGCTGCGCGACACCGCCGGCTGGCTCGCGGTCGAGGTGGCCGACGAGGGGCCCGGCTTCGCCATCGCGCCCGAGGAGGCGTTCGCGCGGCGCGGCAGCGCCAACGGCGGGCACGGGATCGGCCTCGCGCTCGCGCGCTCGCTCGCCCACGCCGAGGGTGGCCGCGTCGACGTCGTCGAGCCGGGGCCGCATCCCATCGTGAGACTGCTCGTCCGCGGCTCATCGCCGCCGGGAGAGACGGGCGATCCGCCGCCTCAGCCGCGCGAGCCGTGAGCGGGGGCGCGGGGCCTCACCGACCTGCACGGAGGGGATGACCCGGCGGTCGGGCGTGACCGTGATCGTGAGCGGCGCCTCGCCCGCCCGGGCCAGGGTCTCGGCGGCGAAGCCGCCGATCGAGAGCGTCGCCCGCACGTCGTAGTGCCCGGGCGGGAGCGCGCCGCCGCCGGCGGCCGTCCCCGGGTCGATCCGCGCGCTGCCCTTGAGGCGGGGGAAGACCGGCGCCCGGTCGGGCCCGGCCGGCATGTGCGTGGTCGACGTGACCGTGAGCGCCCACTCGGTTTCGTCCTGCTGCGAGCGCAGCACGATGCCGACCTGCCCGTCGAGCGCGTCGGTGACGTCGCGCTCGTCCTCCTCGAACGTCCCGCTCAGCTCGGGCGGCGGCTCCCACAGCAGGCGCTCGCCGTCGCGCACGACGGCGATCGCGCGCCGCCCCGCGCGCCGCAGCCGCCCGGTGACCTCGAGGATGAGCGCGCCGTCCTCGGGGCGCGCGACCACCACGCGGGCCCGCGCGCGCAGGCCTGACTCGAACCCGGCCAGGCGCTCCAGCCCGGAGGGGTCGTCGCGCCGGGCGAGCCGCGCCCGCAGCCGCAGGTTGAACGCGAGCGCGTCATCCAGGTGCGGTGGGAAGCACTCGTCGATCAGCGCCCGTGCCGCCGCGTGGACCTGCGCGCGGTAGTCCGGGTCGTTCCGCGGTCCGCCGAGCCGCAGGAGCACCTTGCCGCGATACCAGTGGCGGTGATAGCGGTCGCGCACCGGCCCGGGCTCCGTGCGGGCGTCGACCATCGCGACCAGCTCGCGGACCCCCGAGAAGCGGGCGTCCGGAGGTGGGCGCTGGTACGAGGCGTTCTGGCCGTCGTCGCGGAGCACCCAGTGGTAGACGGGGTGCGAGACGAGCACGCTGATGCGCTCGGCCGCGAAGAACGCGGGCACCGCGAACAGGTGATCCTCCAGCCGCTGCTCGCCCTCGGGGAACCGGATGCCGTGCTCCTCCAGCAAGGCGCGGCGGAACAGCTTGTGCGGGGTCAGGAGCCCGAGCGGCGCCTCGGCGGCGTCGAGGCCGTGCCGGTCGACGCGGCTGAGCTGCGGGGTGCGCCGGCCGCCGTGCCCGACCACCTTGCCGATGACGATGTCGGCGCCGTGCTCCTTCGCGGCGGCGTACAGGCGCTCCAGCGCGTCGGACTCGAGCCAGTCGTCATGGTCGGCGAAGAACACGAACTCGCCCGCGGCCGCGTCGAGGCCGACGTTGCGCGGCCGCCCGGGCCAGCCCGAGTTCGGGATGCGCACCACGCGGACGTCAGGGTGCACGAGGGCGAGCGCGGCGAGGCGCTCGCCGGTCCCGTCGCGCGAGCCGTCGTCGACGAACACGAGCTCCCGCTCGCCGGCCGGCATGGTCTGGGAGAGCAGCGAGTCGATCAGCGGCTCGATCAGCGGGCCCGGCTCGAAGACCGGGACGACGACGCTGACCTTCGTCATCGCGCTTGGCGGCGGCTACGCGAGAGCAGCCAGAGCGCGGCGGCGGCGACGGCGGCGACGGCGGCGACGTCTGCGTAGCGGAACGCCCGGTGCACCGCGTCGAAGTTATCGCCCAGCGCCCAGCCGGCGCCGGCGAACCCGAAGCACCACAGCGCCGAGCCGATCGCGCTGAGCACGGTGTAGGCGACGATCGGCGAGCCGAACACCCCGGCCGGGATCGAGATGAACGAACGAACGAGCGGGGTCAGCCGGCCGAACAGCACGGCCTTGGCCCCGTGCCGGTCGAACCATCGCTCGGCGGCGATCATCCGCTTCGGCCCGAGATGGAGCCAGCGCCCGTGGCGCTCCAGCAGCGGCCGGCCGCCGCTGCGACCGATCTGCCAGCCGAGGAGAGAGCCTGCGAGGTAGCCGAGCGTGCCGGCCGTGGCGAGGACCAGGTACGGGCCGAGGCCGGTGCCGATGTCGTGCCCCAGGACCACGGTGCTCCCGGTCAGCGCGCCGGCCGCGAGCGCTCCCGCGAGCAGCATCGTCAGCTCACCGCCGACCGGCAGGATGGCGTCGACCGCCATCACGACGAAGACGGCGAGCACGCCGTGATGGGTGAGCAGGTCGGAGAGGGTCTGGCGCACATCGACACCCTGCGAGCCCAAGATGATCGGGAGATGAGAGGCGGTGTCAAGCTTCTTTCAGGCTTCGTTCGTACGGTGCCTGTCATGAGCTTGCTTCGAACCCTCCCCACCGGTCGTCTCATCGCCCTCCTCGTCGCCGTCGCCGCGATCGCGGCGGGAGGCACGGCGATCGCCCTCGGCGCCGTCGGCGGCGGCCCCGTCCCGCCCGCCAAGCCCCTCGCCCGCGCGGTCCACGACGCCATCGCGGCGCCCGACGTCAACGGGATCACCGCGAGGATCACGTTCACCAACAAGCTGATCGACTCCTCGAGCCTCGAGGGCGGCGGCCCGCTCCTGAAGGGCGCGAAGGGCCGGTTGTGGCTCGGCGACGGCAAGAAGCTGCGCCTCGAGCTGCAGACCGACAACGGCGACGCGCAGATCGTCTCCGACGGCGTCAACGCGTGGGTCTACGACTCCGGCTCGCACACGGTCTACCGCGGCAAGCTGCCGCAGGACGAGCAGCCGGCGGACAAGGCCGACGGCAAGCTCCCCACGCTCGCCGAGGTTCAGACGAGCCTCAACGAGCTCGCCAAGACGGCCGACCTGTCGCGGGCGACGCCCGGCAGCGTCGCCGGCCGGCCCGCCTACACCGTGCGGATCTCGCCGAAGCACGACGGCGGCCTGCTCGGCGCCGGCGCGCTGGCGTGGGACGCCGCGAACGGCGTGCCGCTGCGCGCCGCCGTCTACGCGCAGGGCAACAACGCGCCCGTGCTCGAGCTCAAGGCCGAGCACATCCGCTACGGCAAGGCGCCCGCCTCGGACTTCGCCGTCTCGCCGCCGGCGGACGCGAAGGTCGTCAACGTCGACGTGCCGAGCAGCGCCCCCGCCGGCGCCACGCACGAGAGCGGCGGCGGCGACCATGCGGTCACCGGCGTCGGCGCGGTGTCCAAGGCCGTCCCGTTCAAGCTGTCCGCGCCCGCGACGCTCGTCGGCCTGCCCCGCCACGAGGTCCGCCTCGTCGACTGGAAGGGCAAGAAGGCCGCGGTCGTCACTTACGGGCAGGACCTCGGCGGCATGGTCGTGATCCAGCAGCCGGCGGAGCCAGCGGCCGCGGCCAAGCCGCAGCCGAGCGGCAAGCGCGGCGACCGCGGCGGCGGCCTGACGCTCCCGAAGGTCTCGATCAACGGCGCGACCGGCGAGGAGCTCGACACCGCGCTGGCGACCATGATCCGCTTCGAGCGCGGTGGCGTGGCCTACACGGTGCTGGGCTCGGTTCCCCCGGCTGCGGCCCAGGCTGCGGCCCGGGGTCTCTGATGAACGCGGCCCCGGTCGAGATCAGAGGGCTGGTCAAGCGCTACGGCGAGATCGTCGCGGTCGACGACGTCGACCTGACGGTGCAGGCCGGCGACGTCTACGGCTACCTCGGCCCCAACGGCGCCGGCAAGACGACCTCGCTGCGGATGATGCTCGGCCTGATCGTCCCGACGGAGGGCTCCGTGCGGCTGTTCGGCCGCGACCCGCAGGCGGGCGTGGCAGCGCTCGAGGGCGTGGCCGGCTTCGTCGAGGCGCCGCGCTTCTACCCGTACCTGAGCGGCCGCCGCAACCTCGAGATGCTCGCCGCCTTCGACGGCGGCGACGCCGCCGAGCGCATCCCCGCCGCGCTCGAGACCGTCGAGCTGACCGACCGGGCCAAGGACAAGGTCGGCGGCTACTCGCACGGGATGCGCCAGCGCCTGGGGATCGCCGCCGCGCTGCTGCGCAACCCCAAGCTGCTGCTGCTCGACGAGCCCGCCACCGGCCTCGACCCCGCGGGCATGCGCGACATGCGGCTGCTGATCCGCCGCCTCGCCGGCGAGGGCATGACCGTGGTGCTCTCGAGCCACCTGCTCGCCGAGGTCGAGGAGCTCTGCAACCGCGTCGCGATCGTGCGCACCGGCCGCATCGTCTACGAGGGCCACATCGCCGAGCTCAAGCGCACCGCCGCCTCGGCCTACCGGCTGCGGACCACTGACGACGACCGGGCGCTCGAGGTCTGCCGCGCCCAGCGCGGGATCGCCGAGCCGCGCATGGAGGCGGGCGAGATCCACTTCACCGCCGACGAGGACGCGGTACCGGAGCTGTCCGTCGCGCTGATCGAGGCGGGGGCGCAGATCCGCGCGCTGGCGCCGCAGACGGTCACGCTCGAGGACCTGTTCTTCTCGCTCACCGAGGGCGAGGAGCAGACCCCCGCCCCGCCTGCGCCGGCGCTCGTCCGGGACGCGGCATGAACCCGACCGCGCTGACCGTCTACCGCTGGGAGCTGCGCAAGCTGCGGTTCCAGAAGCGCACCTACCTCGGCCTCGGCGCCGCGATCATCGTGCCGCTGATCTTCGTCACCGCGGTGGCGGCGCAGCCGGGCGGTCCGGAGGACGTCGCGTTCGGGCGCTACATCCACACCAGCGGGCTGGCGATCCCGCTCGTCCTGCTGCTGTTCGGGTCGATCTGGATGTTCCCGCTGATCACCGCACTGGTGGCCGGCGACATCGTCGCCTCCGAGGACCACAACGGCACGCTCAAGACGATCCTCACGCGCTCGCTGGGACGCGGCCAGATCTTCGCCGGCAAGACGCTCGCGGCGGGCACCTATGCGATCGCCGCGATCGTGCTCAACGGGATCGTCGCGATCGTCGCCGGCTGCGCGGTCTCCGGCTTCAACCCGCTCACGAGCCTGTCCGGCACCAGGATCCCCGCGACCCGCGCCCTCGAGCTCGTCTCGGCGAGCCTGCTCGTGTACCTGATCCCGATCCTCGCGGTGGCCTGCATCGGGCTGCTGCTCTCGACGATCACGCGCAACAGCGCGGCCGCGATCACGGGCACGCTGATGGTCTCGCTGCTGATCCAGCTGATCGGGATCCTGCCGGGCCTCGAGTCGCTGCAGCCGTACCTGCTGAGCACGCAGTTCAACGCCTGGCAGGGGCTGCTGCGCGAGCCGGCGGACTGGGCGCCGATCATCCGCGCCGCGTGGGTCTGCTCGCTCTACGCGCTGCCCTCGCTCCTGGGCGCCTACCTCGTCTTCCTGCGCCGCGACGTCGCCGGCGGCTGATCTTGTGACGGCGGGGGGCGAGCGCGTCCTCGTCGTGGACGACGATCCGCCGCTCCAGCGGATGCTCGCCCGGACGCTCACGGCCGAGGGCTTCTCCGTCGCCGTGGCCGCCGACGGGGGCGCCGCGCTGGCCGAGGCCGAGCGCTCGCTCCCGGACGTGATCGTGCTCGACGTCGCGATGCCGGGCATGGACGGGCTCGCCGTCTGCCGGCGCCTGCGCGCCAAGGGGATGACCACGCCGGTGCTGATGCTCACGGCCCGCGACGCGGTGCCCGACCGCGTGCGCGGGCTGCAGGCGGGCGCCGACGACTACCTGGTCAAGCCGTTCGCGACCGAGGAGCTGATCGCGCGCATCCGGGCGCTGACCCGGCGCGGGGCGCCCGCGACCGAGCGGCTGCAGTTCGCCGACCTCTCGCTCGACCTCTCGACGCGCACCGCGACGCGCGGTGGCCGGTCGATCGAGCTCAGCGGCCGCGAGTCGGCCCTGCTCGAGCTGCTCTTGCGCGACCCGCGCAGCGTGCTCACGCGCGAGCGCGCGCTCGAGCAGGTGTGGGACGACGCGGCGGTGCCCAACGTGGTCGACCGCTACGTCGGGCGGCTGCGCCGGAAGCTCGGCGACCCGCCGCTCATCCACACCGTGCGCGGCGTGGGGTTCATGCTGCGTTCGTGAGAGCACGCACGTTCCGCGCCCGGCTCGTGGCCGCCTCGCTCGGCTCGATCCTCGCCGCGCTCGCGCTGTTCGGGCTGGCGGCGAGCGCGATCACGGCGCAGGAGCTGCGCTCGTCGCTGGACCGGGCGCTCGAGCAGCGCGCGCGTGACGTCGCTCGCCTCAGCGTCTCCGCACCGGCGGTCCTGACGGCGCCGGGAGCGCTCGAGTCGCCCGGCGGCGGGCGCCAGGTCGTCGTCGAGGTGCTCGACGGGCGCCGCCGGATCGTGGCCCGCTCGCTCACGCTCGGCGCGCGCATCCTCCCGCGCGACCGCGCGGTGGCGCGGGCGCTGGCGGGGCATCCCGGCTTCGACGACCTCCAGCTCGGCGGCCGGCCGCTGCGGCTCTACGCGGCGCCGCTCCCCGATTCGAGCGGTGCGGCGGCGGGCGGCGCGGTGCTCGTGGGCTCTGACACGTCGGACATCGAGCGCACGCTGCACCGCCTGCGCGTGCTGCTGCTGATCGCGGCGCTCGGCGCGGCGCTGCTGGCCGGCGTCGCCGCCGCGCTGCTCACCCGCCGCGGGCTGCGCCCGCTGCGGCGGCTGTCGGAGGCCGCCCGGGAGATCGAGCGGGTCCCCGACCCCGGCCGGCGGATGCCACCGGCCACGACCGACGACGAGATCGGCGGGCTCACCGAGGTGCTCAACGGGATGCTCGCGGCGCTCGACCGCGCCCGCGACAGCGAGCGGCGCTTCCTCGCCGACGCCTCGCACGAGCTGCGCACGCCGGTCACCAGCCTGCTGGGCAACGTCGAGTACGCCGCGCGCCACGGCGCCGACCCGGAGCTGCTGGCGGAGCTGCGCCACGACGCGACGCGGCTCGGCCGCCTCGTCGACGACCTCCTCACGCTCGAGCGAGAGCGCTCCGGGCCGCCCGAGCGCAGCCCCGTGCGGCTCGATGCGCTCGTGCGGGAGGCCGCCGAGGCGGAGCCGCGGGTGGAGCTCGGGCGGGTCGACACCGCGCTCGCCGAGGGCGACGCGGACGCGCTGCGGCGGGCGGTCGGCAACCTGATCGAGAACGCCGTCGTCCACGGCCCGGCCGGCGCCCCGGTGGCCGTGTCGCTCGTCTATGACGCGGGGCGCGCGGCGATCACCGTCCGCGACGCCGGGCGTGGCCCCGCCGCGGCCGACCGCGAGCACCTCTTCGAGCGCTTCTGGCGCGGCGCCGACGCGACGGGCCGCGCCGGCTCGGGCCTCGGCCTGCCGATCGCCGCGTCGACCGCCGCCGGCCACGGCGGGCGGATCGCGGTCGAGGGGGCTGCGTTCACCCTCGAGCTGCCCGCCCGGCCGAGGCCGGCGGAGCCGTGCAGCGCCTCCGCAGCGCCTTTGTGATAGGAGTTAGGGCACCCTAACGGGCCCACTGACCCCAGGAGCTTCCATGTCCTTCGCCGCCACCGCGGCACTCGGCGCGATCGCCGGCTTCACGATCTTCTTCGGTCTGCCGATCGGCCGCGCGCAGCGCCTCAGCCCCCGCGCCAGGGTCGGCCTGTCGATGCTGTCGGCCGGGATCCTGGCCTTCCTGTTCATGGATGTCGGCGCGGAGGGCCTGGGGATCATCGAGACCCACCTCAACGCCTACAAGCAGCACGACGCCACGCTGTGGCCGGTGATCGGCCTGTTCGCGCTGCTGAGCGTGGGCTTCATGGCCGGCGTCGGAGGCATCGCGACGGTACAGCGCCGCCTGCAGCGATTCCGCCGCGCGCCGATCGCGGGCGCCGAGTCGACCGCGGCGATGGGCACGGCCGAGATCCACGACCAGCGGCGGGCGTTCGAGAGCGTCGAGCGCGCGGCGCTGCGCACCGCGATGGTGATCGCGGCCGCCATCGGCCTGCACAACTTCGCGGAGGGCCTCGCCATCGGCGTCTCGGCTCAGGCCGGCGAGATCGGGCTTGCGACCGTGTTGATCATCGGCTTCGCGCTGCACAACTCGACCGAGGGGTTCGGCATCGTCGGCCCGCTCGGCGGTGTGCGCCCCAGCTGGCGCTGGCTGGGGCTGGCGGGCCTCGTCGCCGGTGGTCCGACCTTCCTCGGCGCGATGGTCGGCTACCAGGTGACCAGCGATGCCCTCGAGCTGTGCTTCTTCGCGCTGGCCGGCGGCGCCATCCTCTACGTGATCGGCGAGATCTGGGCGGGCGTCCGTCGCCAGGGGTTCGCCGAGCTCGGCCTCTACATGCTCGGCATCGGCTTCCTGCTCGGGATCGCGACCGACCTCGTGGTCGCGTACGGCGGCGCCTAGGGAGTGACGACCGGGCCTGTCTGAACCGCCTCGAGCGCGCTCGCCGGGATCGCCTTGATGCCGTTGAGGTCCTCGTCGTTCCAGCCGGGGTCCACCGCGCCGCCGACATACACCCGCGGCGAGCCGCCGCCATTGTCGGCCACGATCGCGCCGTAGGTCTTGAGCGCCTGGGCGACCGCGTGCGCCTGGCCGCGCAGGCCGCCGATGTCGTAGCTCGCCCGAAGTCGCAGCCGCAGCCCCATCGGCGGGAGGGAGGGGTCGGTGCTCGACGACGCCCAGTGCGTGGCCGGGTGGATGTAGGCCCGCTGGGTGACCGGGACGGTGATCCGGAGCGCGTGGCGGATGACGCCGCTGTCGGCCTCGTCGCGGCGCGCGAGGCCGGGGAGCATCGGCAGCCCGGCGGCGTCCGCCGAGGTCCACCGCTCCGGGCGCAGCGCGTTGGAGCGCAGGTCCCAGGCCGCGCCGCTGTAGGCGTGCCAGCCGGCGCCCTCGCGCGTCGCGGCGGAGAGCTCGAAGAGCTTGCAGTCGCCCTGGCGCAGCGTCAGCACGTGCCGGTCGCTGCCACCCTCGACGGGGGCGTCCAGCGGCGTGGGGTAGGGGCCGGGATCGGACTCGTCGGCCACGTCGAAGGAGACGGGGACGAGCGGCTGGGTGAACGGGACGCTGACGAACGGGATGCCGTAGGCGCCGGCGCCGCCGAAGTCGGGCCACAACGTCATCCCGGCGAGCGAGCCGACATAGCCGTGGGCGGTGTCGACGGGCGCCTGCGAGACGTCCGTGTTCCACGGGCTGTCGGCCGGGAACACCGGGCACGCGCCGATCATCGGGCTGCCGGCAAAGGCATCGCCGCCCGGTGTGCCGCCGGCGCCGCCGCTGCCTCCCGTGCCGCCGCTGCCGCCGCCGCGCCGGCGCGTGGTTATCGTGACCGAGCGGCCGCGGGCGCAGTGCCTGCGCCGGCAGGGCCGGACCGTGTAGCGGTAGCGCGTGGCGGGCGCCGCGCGGCGATCCGTCCAGCGCTTGCGGTTGGCCTTGAGCCGCACCTTGCGCCCGCGGCGCCGAACCTCGTAGCGGGTCTCACCGCGCGCGCGGTCCTTCCACGCCAGGCGCACGCCGGAGGCGCCGGCCTTCGCGGTCAGCTTCGCCACGGGCCGCAGTCGCGCGTCGGCGGGGGCGGCGAGCAGAAGGGTGAGACCCAGCACGGCGAAGACGGCCTTCACGGACATTGCTTCGGCAGACTAGGCGCATGACCCAAGGCAACATCAGACCGATCCAGGCCGCCGAGCACCCGATCGACCCCGGCGTGCGCATCGGACACGTGCATCTGCGCACCGCCGACATCGACCGCGTGCGCGATTTCTCCGTCGGCGTCCTCGACTTCGACGTCGTCGCCGAGGCGCGCGACGTCCCCGGCTGGAGCCGTCGAACAGTAATGCGGAGTAAACATTGAGTGATACGCGACACGTTCGCACTCAGGTAATCTTGCCGATGGTACTTCGAGAGACGCCGGGCTGACGCGGCGTCGATCGGAGACCCACCACCACCCGGAGGCGTAGCCTTCCGCACGTCCGCGGCCGAAGGGGTGAATGCGTGGGGGTCGATGTCAGATCTGAGATCGAGATCTCCCGCCCGCGCGCCGAGGTCGCCGCGTTCGCGTGCGATCCGGACAACGCGACCGCGTGGTATCGGAACATCAAGGCGGTGGAGTGGAGGTCGCCGCGCCCGCTCGCGGTCGGCAGCCGGATCGCGTTCGTCGCCCAGTTCCTCGGCCGCCGCCTGGCCTACACCTACGAGGTCACCGAGATGGTGCCGGGCGAGCGGCTCGTCATGAGGACGGCCGAAGGACCGTTCGCGATGGAGACCACCTACGGCTGGCAGGACGCCGTGGACGGCGCCACCAGGATGACCCTCCGCAATCGCGGCGAGCCCGCCGGCTTCGCGAAGGTGACCGCGCCGGTGATGACCGGCGCCATGCGACGCGCCAACCGCAACGACCTGCGCCGGCTCAAGGAGCTCCTCGAGGGGCCCGAGCGGGCACTCGGTCGACGCTGACCCATCCACGCCGCCGGCCCGGAGGGGACCGGCGGCGCAGGGAGGACTGCCTGCCAGGACGGCCGGGTGGGCGGGGTCTCCGAAGGTGTCGGCGCACAGCTGGGCGCCGTTGATCTGTACTCGCATGGCCATCCGACTCCCGCCGCGGTCAGTACTCATCGCCAGGGCATACCATCGCGCCCATGAGCCGTCCGCTCGGTGTGGTCGGAGTGCCGACGAGCGCGGGTGCATTCGCTCCCGGCCAGGAGCAGGCGCCGGCGGCGCTCCGGCGGGCCGGTCTCCTTGAACTGCTGCGAGGGTCGGGCGTCGACGTGCGCGATCACGGGGATCGCGAGCCGTGGCGCTGGCGTCCCGATCGCGAGAACCCCCGCGCGCAGAATCTCGGCACGGTCGTCGAGATCGTGCGCGACACGGCGCAACGCGTGCGCGAGTCGATCGGCGCAGGGGAGACGACCCTCGTCCTGGGCGGCGACTGCACGGTCGGGATCGGCGCCGTGGCCGGTCATGTGAGTGCCGCCGAGCGCGTCGGGCTCATCTACTTCGACACGCACGCGGACCTGAACCTGCCCGCCAGCGTTCCCGAGGGCGCGCTCGACTGGATGGGCATGGCGCACATGCTCGGCGTGGAGGGCGCCGTGCCGGAGCTGGTGGCCGCCGGCCCGCGGGCTCCGCTGCTCGAGCCTGGGGATGTCCTGTTGTTCGGATGGGGCCGCGAGCAGGCGACGGCGTTCGAGCGCGAGGCGATCGACCGTCTCGGGATCTCGGTCGTACCGGTCGATGAGGTCGCCGCCGACCCCGAGGGCGCTGCGGCTCGGGCGTGCGCGCTGATGGAGGATCGCTACGGCCGGGTCCTCGTGCACTTCGACGTCGACGTGATCGACTTCACCGACGTGCCCCTGTCCGAGAACACGGGCCGCAACCAGGGCCTCGCCTTCGATCACGCGCTGCGAGCCCTCGATCGACTGCTCGCGCCGCCGGGCGTTGCCGGCCTCACGATCACCGAGCTGAACCCCGATCACACCGAGGCGGGGGCGCGCACCCTCGAGCGGTTCGCGAGCGCGGTCGCCGAGAGCCTCGTCAGCGCAGCCACACCTGGTCGGCGATGAAGTCCCAGACCGGGTGGAACTGGAAGTTGCGCAGGCGGCTCGAGACGAGCTCGGGCGCGTGGATGTTCGCGTCGGGACCCACAGCGCCTGGTCCGTGATCCTGCGGTCGGCCTCCACCCATGCGGCGGCGCCGCGCCGCTGGTCGCGGAGCTGCAGCGCCGTCGCCAGGGCCATGATTCGGTCGAGCCTCCGGTCGCAGACGTAGCCGTTCGTGAGACCGCCGTGGCAGCCGAAGAACTGCGGTAGGTACGCCGAAGGCGCCGGGTAGTCGGCCAGCCAGTCGCCGTCGACCGAGAGCTGGATCTTCCGCCGGAACGACGCGCTGAGGCGCGCGAAGGACGTCAGCCCGGCCGGCTCCGCGGTCGAGCTGGACGGCGGCGGGACGCTCACCAACGTGCACATCGTCGGCAACCCGGTGTCGGCGAAGGGGGGCGACGGCCTTGCCCAGCGCGCTCGAGCTCCGCAACACGGTGGTCAGCCACAACGCGGCCAAGGCCATCGGGCCGAGCGGCGTCGCGGAGGGCGGCGGCATCTGGAACGGCGTCTTCCTGAGCGGGCCGCCGGTCGAGCTCACCCTCACCGACTCGCTGATCACGCACAACGTGCTCGCCGGCGGTGCGGGGGACCGAGCGGAGGGGAGGCGGGCTGTTCACGACCTTCCCGGTCACGCGCACGCGCACGCGGATCGCCGGCAACGTCCCGGATCAGTGCTTCGGCTGCGGCGCCGCCGTCAGCCGCCCCTGGGCGTGGCGAAGTAGAGGATCCGGGTGCCCGAGCGGAGGCGCTCGGAACGGCGCACGTCGAACGCCTCGTGGAGGCAGCGTTCGAAGCACTCGCGCTCGTAGTCGGGGTGGAGACCCGCGCGCTTCCGGCTGAGCAGCTTCTGCACCATCGGGTCCTCTCGCGTCGGGAACTCGATCAGCAGGGCACCGCCGAGCGCCGCGAGCCAGTCGACGATCTCCCTGACCGGGACGTTGGCGCCGATCGCCACGTGGTGCACGAGCGCGAGTGCGAGCACCAGGTCCGGCCGGCCACGCTCGAGCAGGGGCTTGCGCTCGAGTCCACGCCAGCCGAGTCCCGGCGAGGGGTCGGCGATGTTCATCGTCAGCGGCAGGATCTTCTCGTCGCCGGCGTCGCGGAGCTCGCGGTAGAGGAGCTCTACGGGTCCCTGGTCGCCGTCGATCGCAATGACATGCCGGGCTCCCTCCGCCGCGATGCGGGAATGACGCCCGTTGTTGCAGCCGATGTCCCACACCTGCGGCCACGACCGCGATGCGGCGATCGCTCGCACGAACCCGTCCTTCCGCCGAGCGTCCTCGTCCGTGTAGGTGTTGTTCTCGCCGTAGGTCAGCCAGACGCCTTCCGGCGGGTCCCAGTCGAGTCTCGCGACGAGCTTTCGCATCTTGCGCACGTTCGCGAGGACAAGCTGCTTCCCGAGTCCGGGTCGGCCCAGCTCCGACTTGATCCCCGCCTGACCTCCGGCGTCGCGTTGCTCGAGCCGCGCGCGCAGAAAGACGTTGGTCGTCAGGCCGCGGCGAAAGCGGTCGCGGAACGACATGAGCGCACGCATCTCCGCAGGCGGGATGCCGTCGATCGACCCGCGCAGCCGGCTCTGGAAGCTCACGCTCTTCGCCGCCTGGAGGAGCAGCGGATAGAGGTAGAGCATGCAGAACTGGCGCTGAGCGACCCAGAGCTCATCTTCGCGCAGGCGTTCGAACGCACCCACGTCGATGAACACGGGCCGGGCCCCCATGAACTGGACGTTGTAGGGAGTCGCGTCCTTGAGGATCAGGTCATGGTCGAGCGCCGCCAGCAACAGGTCGAGTTGCAGGAGGGCGGCCGCTTTCAGCATCGAGAACGTCCACTCGTACGGATACGAGACGAACGGGATCCGCTCGTGCCTGAGGACGGCGGCGACCTCCCCGGTGAGCAGGTCCGTGGCCGGCACGCTCTCGGCGAGCTCGGTCCCCACGATCCGCGGGTCATCGAGCAGGCCGCTCGCCGCCAGCGCCTCGAAGTCCTCCAGGCCCTCGTGTGAGAGGGCGCGGTAGACCTCGCTCCCGGTGTAGAAGACCCTGCTCTCGGGGTCCCGGAACGACCCGGGCTCGCGGCGGGCCAAGCTACTGCGGGTCGGGCGGGGAGGCAGCCTCCGCGTCGGGGTCGTCCGTCCTGATGTGGAGGAACCTCAGGATCCTGCGCCAGAAGAGCTTTATCGCCACGACGAGCGCTGCGACCCCGCCGCCGATCATCTGGAGGAGGAGGCCCGCACTGCCGGGATCGAGATAGGCGAAGGTGCTGGTCATCGCGTCGAACCTAGCCACGCCGGATGAGCGGGGCATGAGGGCCGGGGGAGCGGAGCACTCAGAGTCGTCTCATCCGTCGTCCCTAGCGTGCGCGCCGTGTTGAAGCGGACGGTCCCTGTCCTCCCACCCATCCTGTTCGCGGCCTTCCCGCTGCTGTCGCTGTTCGCGCAGAACCAGTCGGAGCTCGAGCTGAGCGTCCTGTGGTGGCCGCTGGCGGTGTGCACCGCGGCCGCCGTCGTGCTCTATGGCGTCTTCCTGTCGACCACCAGGAACGCCGCGAAGGCGAGCGCCCTCGCGTCGCTCGTCGTGCTCGCGTTCTTCTACTTCGGGCCCATCGCCGACAAGGCGGGGCTCGGCGACTGGTGGTTCTTCGCCCTCTGGGTGACGCTGCTGATCGTCGGGACCGTCGCGGTTCTGAGGACGAGCCGTGATCTCGTCAAACTCATCGTCATCCTCGGTGTCGGCGCCGCAGCGCTGGCGCTCCCGCAGGTCGCCGGCATCGCGATCTATCACGCGAACCACCCCTCGCTGTCGGCCGCCGACTCGCGCCTGTGGCCGACCCCGTTGCAGAAACCTGTCCGGTCGCGCGGTGCCCGGCCACCCGACATCTACGTGCTCATCCCGGACGACTACGCGCGCAGCGACGTCCTCAAGCAGTACTTCCACTACGACAACGCGGCGTTCATCGGGCAGCTGAAGAAGCGCGGATTCGTCGTCTCCGAACAGAGCCGCAGTCCCTACGCCGACAGCGAGTCGAACATCGCGGCTGCGCTCAACTTGGAGTACCTGAGCGCCTTTCCGCGCATCCTCGGCAAGAGCTCGGAGGATGTCCGCCCGGTCAAGCGGGTGATGGAGGACAACCGTGCGTCCCGGCTGTTGAGCTCGCTCGGCTACCACTACGTCCACCTCGACACCGACGACGTCACGTTCGCGGGCGGCAACCCGGGCATCTCAGCGCTCGCTCCGCCCGACGGCTTCCCAAACCTGTGGATGCGGCAGAGCGTCCTGCGGCTCGTGGGAGGAACGCTCGGCTTCAACCAGGCCGCGACGGATGAGCGCTTTCGAGGCGGCATCCGGTCCGCCTTCTCCCAGCTCGCCGCGGTGCCGGATCAACCCGGCCCGAAGTTCGTCGTCTTCCACACGCTGCTCCCGCACGATCCCTACGTCTTCGGCGCGCAGGGACAGCGGGTCACCTTCCCGGGCCACACCGACGAGAGCCTCGCCTCGACGGCGGGCCGGGCGTACTACCTGCGGCAACTCCAGCTGACGAGCCGGAAGCTCCTCGAGGCGGTCGATCAGATCTTCGCTCGGTCAAAGACGCGACCCGTCGTCGTCATCCAGTCGGATGAGGGATTCCAGGCGAACCCCGAGCCGTTCGGAGAGGCGGCGATGAACGACATCCGCGTCAAGGGCCTGAGCGCGTTCTACCTCCCGGGTCCCGGCCACTCGCGTGTGCCTCAACCACCGAACACCGTCAACAGCTTGCGCTTCGTGATGAACCGATACGTCGGCACCCGCTACGCGATGTTGAGGAGCGCCAGCTATCCCGAAGGGGACCTGCCGTACGACTTCAAGGAGATGCGCGTCAAGTGACGGCGTGACCGCCCGCGCGCCGCCGGCCTGGCGGCGGCGCGCGTTCGATCAGCGTGTCACTGCTGGCTGGAGCTGCTCGCGGGGGGCGTCGCGGACGATCCGCCCTGGGACTCCCACTGCTTCTCCTGGGCCGCGCGCTCTGGGCTCTCGGCCTTCTCGTGCGCAGGGTCGGTGTTGGGCTTGAAGTGCCCGTCCGCGCCGCCGCGCTCTCCTGGCCCACCGGGCGGCATCTGCCCGGAGTCCTCGGCCTTCTCGCGCGCCGCCGACTCGCCCTTCTCATGCGTCGCGTCCTCGTTCGACTTGAACGCGCCCTTCGACTGCGACGAGCTCGACTTGCTCTTGGTCGCCGCGCCGGCGGACAGCAGCGTCCCGCTCAGCGCGCCTCCCACTATCAGGCAAGCGGCAGCCATCACGTACAGCAGCTTCTTCTTCATCTGACTCCTTCCGGTGGAACCGAGTTCGCATCACACCGCGCGAGCCTGCGAAACGGCTGAGAATCCGGTGAGAGCTTGGGTCAGCTCGCCAGGGGCGCGCTCGCGCGACTGCGGCGGGCGGCCAGCCCTGCGGCGGCGAGCAGCGCGACGAGGCCGGCGGCGCCGAGGAGCAGCAGCCACGGTGGCCCGGCGTCCCTCTGCGCGCGGCGGGGCGTGCTCGGCCGCGCCGCCGCCGGCTCGCGGACGGCGAAGCTGCGCGGGTCGACCACGAGCACCGGCCGCCGGCCGCTCGGCTCGCTGACGACGACGCTCCCGGCCGGCCCGACCGTCAGGTGAAGGCCTGGGAGGTCCTCGCGGCCGGCCAGCTGGTCGAGGTCGACGCATTTCGCCCTGGCCGCGGCGGTGTCGAGCGCGTGAACGAAGGGGTGCTTGCCGTTGCCGTCGTAGAGCGTGTAGGCCCAGCGCCCGTCGGCGCTCGAGGCGCGCGCGATCGGGCTGCCGCGCATCGGCTCCTCCGCGTCCGCCGGGTCGACGACCGGCCGGGACTCCAGCCGCCGTGCCGCGACGTCATAGGCGCGGACGGCGTAGCGGGTCAGGTCGCGGGGCGAGGTCTGCTCGATGAGGAAGAGCCGCTGCCCGTCGGGTGACACCGCGTCGAGCGTGAAGTCGCCCCGCAACCGGAAGCTGAAGCGCGGCCGCAGCCGCCGAGCGTCGAGCACCGCGAAGCCGCTGTGTCGCCGCGGATAGCCGACGCGAGGCGCGGCGAGGACGAGCGTGCGGCCGTCGGCGGAGAGTCCGGTCGCCGTGCCGTCGTAGGCGACGGCCGGGACCACCAGCGACCGCCGCAGCAGCCGCCAGCCGTCGATCTGACCGCCGTCGCGGCGGATCCGCGCGAGCAGCGTGCCGTGCCCCGTGGGCAGTGTCACGTACCGGCCGGCCGCGCCGGGCGCCGTGACCCCGGTGGGGCCGGCGTCAATCCCGGCGGCCGGTCCCCCGGCCGCGCGTGCGGGCACGGCGAACAGCGCTAGCGCGAGGATGGCAATGAGAATGCGGGGCATGGGATCCCTCCGGCATCGGGTATGTCCCTATACGTCCGCCGGGCCGCCAGAGGTTCCGAACTCGCAGCTGACGCAGGAGCGGCCCGCCTCGATCTCGGCTCTGTCCGCCGGGAGGGACGCGAGGTTGAGGCCGATGCTGCCGTCCTCCGCGGGCACCCGGCGGCGCGGACGGCCCTTCCCCTCGTCGCTGACCTCGAGCACGAGAACATCGGCCGCGACGCTGACGCAGACCTGGATCGGCGGGGAGCCGAAGCGGACCGCGTCGACGACGAGCTCCATCACCGAACGGGACGAATCGCCGGTTTCGGGGGACTCCCCGTCTTAGGTGTCCGATCGGCCGCGGCGCTCGGCGCGCAGCTCGTCCAGAAGCCGTCGCTGAACGAGGTCGGGCGGCGGGACCGGGGGGCGCCGTTCAGAGAACTGCAGTGGCATGCCGGGCCGGCTATAGGTACGGACCGCGGCTCCGTACCATCGGGCCGTGGCTCTGATCCTGCTCGCGGAGGACGACGAGGGCATTCGCGTGCCGCTGGTCCGCGCCCTTGAGCGCGAGGGCTACGAGGTGGATGCCGTGGCCACCGGGCCGGACGCGATCGCGTCAGGCGTCGACGGCGTCCATGACCTGCTGATCCTCGACATCGGGCTGCCCGGGGTGGAAGGCCTCGAGGTCTGCCAGCGCGTCCGCGAGAGCCGCCCGGCGGTTCCGATCGTCATCCTCACCGCGCAGGACGGCGAGATGGACGCCGTCGGCGGCCTCGACGCCGGCGCGGACGACTACATCACCAAGCCGTTCCGGCTCGCCGAGCTGCTGGCCCGCGTGCGCTCGCAGCTGCGCCGGACGACCGCCGAGCAGTTCCAGGCCGCGGGCGTCAGCGTGGACGTCGCGTCGCGCCGGGCGTCGCAGGGGGAGACGGAGCTCGAGCTCTCGCCGAAGGAGTTCGACCTGCTCGCGCTGCTCGTGCGCGAGGCCGGCCGCGTCGTGACCCGCGAGCGCATCATGGCCGAGGTGTGGGACGAGAACTGGTTCGGGTCCACGAAGACGCTCGACATGCACGTCTCCTGGCTGCGGCGCAAGCTCGGCGACGACGCCGAGGATCCTCGCCTCCTGATCACGGTCCGTGGCGTCGGGCTCCGGTTCGAGCCCTGAGGGGTCGATGCGCCGCCGCCTGATCCTCTCGACCGCGCTGATCGCCCTGGCGGCGGTGATCGTGCTGGGCGTCCCGCTGGGCGCCGTGGACGCGGCCCGCCTGCGACAGGACTCGACGAGCCGGCTGGAGCACGAGGCCGACGCCGTCACCGGTGCCATCGACGACCGCCTCGAGCGGCACCAGGCGGTCAGCCCGGCGCTGCTGCGCCGCTTCGCGCCGCGGGCGCATCACATCACGGTCACGACGCGCAGCGGGCGCCGGATCACGACGGGCCGGCCGATCGGCGAGTCGCTGCGGGTCCACGCCGGAGCGGCGCTCGGCGGGTCGGTGATCGCCGAGGCGCCGATCGGGGAGCTGAGCGCGCGCGTCCGGCGAGCGTGGCTGCTGATCGCGGCCCTCAGCCTCGGCGGCGTGCTGACCGCGGTCGCGCTCGCGGCGTTGCAGGCGCGCAGGCTCGCCCGGCCGCTGGAGGCGATCGCGCGCCGCTCGGCGCAGCTCGGAGACGGCGACTTCTCGATCCGCGCCGGGCGCTTCGGTGTGCCCGAGATCGACGCCATCGCGCAGGGGCTCGACTCGAGCGCCGGCCGGATCGCCGAGCTCGTGGCGCGCGAGCGCGAGTTCTCGGCCAACGTCTCGCACCAGCTGAGGACGCCGCTGACCGCGCTGCGGCTGCGGCTCGAAGGGGCGGGCGGCGCCCGTGAGGACAAGGCGCGGGCGCGCGAGCTCGAGGCGGCGCTGAGCGAGACCGACCGGCTCGAGGCCACGATCGCCGACCTGCTCGCCCACGCCCGTCAGGCCAGCGCGGGCACCGCCGTCACCGTCAATCTGGGGACCGTGGCGCACGAGCACGCGGCGCGCTGGAAGCCGGTCTTCGCCGAGTCGCGGCGCACGCTCGAGGTGGTCGCTGAGAAGAACGTGCTGGTGCGCGCGTCGCGCGGCACGGTCGGCCAGGTCCTGGACGTCCTGCTCGACAACGCGCTCCGTCACGGCCGCGGATCGGCGCGGATCGACGTGGCCGCCGACGCCCGCGCGGCCCGCATCACCGTCGCCGACGGCGGCTCTGGCGTGTCGGCCGAGGACCGCGGCCGCGTCTTCGAGCGTGGAGCGTCGCGGGCCGGCGGCACCGGGATCGGCCTGCACCTCGCGCGCACGCTCGCGCAGGCGGACAACGGCAGCCTGCGCGTGCTCGAGGGCGCCCCGACGCGCTTCGAGCTGCGCCTGCCGCGGCTATCGGAGTAGCTCGGCGCGGAGCGCCAGCGCGAGCTTCGGGCACGCGTCGGCGGCGCGGCGGGCGTGGACGAGCAGCTCCTCGGGGATCGGGCCGCGATCGACGATCGGGTAGCCCCAGTCGTCGAGCTCGATCCACTCCGGGAACAGCTCGGCGCAGAGGCCGTGGCCGCTGCAGGCGATCGGGTCGACGCGCAGGTACGCGGTCACGCCGCGACGTTCCACCGGGCGCGGGTGAAGGACAGCGTCGGGTTGCGCCGGCAGGCGAGGCAGGGACCCTCCCGCTCGTGATCGGCGAGCTCGGCGGCGAACACGCGGAGCCCGCTCTCGAGCAGGCGGACGCTGCCGTCGGGGAGGTGGCAGGCGCCGCGGCCGATGAGGTCGCGGCTCCAGCGCTCGAGCCGCCGGCGGGAGTCCCGCGGCGCCCGCCCGGCCACCATCGCCGCGAGCAGGTCCGCGAGGGCCGGCAGGCCGTTGCGGCAGGGGCCGCACTGGCCGGCGCTCTGCTCGGCGAGATAGCCGACGGTCCGGGCCAGCTCCTGCGCCGGGCACGCCGAGCGTCCGAGCGCGACGACCACGCCGGCGCCGAGGCGGCCGCCGTGGCGCGCGAGCCCGATGTCGTCGAGCGTGGTCGCCTCGATCTCCTCGCCCGCGATCCAGACGCCGTGGCAGCCGCCGACGAGGACCGCGCGCAACGGCTCGAGCGCACCGTCCAGCACCGACGCGAGCGGCGCTCCGCACGCGATCTCCCGGACCCCGGGCCAGCCGATCGCGCCGGACACCGTGATCAGGGCGGAGCCGGGATGCGCGTGCGTCCCGGTCTCCCGGAACCACTCCGGGCCGTGGCGCGCGATCAGCGCGAGATGGGCGAGTGTCTCCGGGTTCTGGACGAGCGTCGGGCGCCGGCGCAGGCCGCGCTCGGCGGGGAGAGGGGGCACGACGGTCGGCTTGAGCGGCCCGCCGTCGAGGTGCGCGATCAGCGCGCTCTCCTCGCCCGCGAGGTAGGCGACGGGCACGTCGGCGACCGTCAGCCGGCGGTTCGCCGCCCGCTCGCCGATCGCGTGGCGCAGCGCGTCGCGCGTCGCCTCCGCGTCGTCGGGAATGGCGATCACCACCGACCGCGCCCCGACCGCGGCCGCGGCCGCCATCGCGCCGTCGAGGACGAGATGCGGCGCCGACTGCAGGAGCACGGCGTCCTTGGCGCTCATCGGCTCGCCCTCGGCGGCGTTGACGAGCAGCGCTCGCGGGCCGCGCCGGCGCGCCACGCTGCGGAGCTTGACCGCGACCGGGAACGACGCGCCGCCGCGGCCGCGCAGCCCGGCACGCTCGACCGTCTCGATCAGATGCGGGCCGTCCGGCGGGCCCGGCCCGTGCAACTCCAGATGCTCGACCAGCGAGAGCGGGCGATCCTCGCGCGTGCCGGCCAGCAGGCGGGGGAGGGTCATGCGCCCACCGGCGTTCCCCGGACCTGCCCGGCGACGCTGCCGCCGCGCAGCGTCAGCGCGACCGTGAGGCGGACGGCGTGGCCGTCCGCCGAGCCGACGAGCGCCGAGAGGACGTTGGCGCGCAGGGTCTGGACGCGGCCGCTATAGCGCGCCGGGTCATGCGGAGGGCCCAGCGTGACCGCGCTGCGCTCCATCTGCAGCCCGCCGCCGGGCAGGGCCTGCCCTCCGAGGCGCAGGCGCAGGACGCCGCGGGGCCCGCCCTCGAGCCGCATCCGGAGGTCAGTGACGCCGAGGCCGGCGGCGCTGGTCCCGTTGTTCACGCGACCGGCCAGGGTCGCGGAGAACGGGCGGGCCAGCGCGTCGGCCGCCGGCGCGAGCCTGCTCGCGGCGCGCGCGGGGGGAGCGAAGGCCGCCACGACGTGCGCGGGCGTCCCGGCGCGGCGCGCCCAGCCCCGCGCCAGCGGCCCCTGCGGCAGCCAGATCCCGAGCGCGAGCGCTGCCAGCACCGTGACGGCCCCGGCGCCGATGCGCACCCGCTGGGGCGTCTCCGGCGCCGCCAGCCGCGCGGCGACCGCGACCCAGACCGCGCCGACGCACGCGAGGGTGAGCACGAGCATCCACGTCGTCCGGGTGTCCGAGCCCGCTCCGATCCCGTGCAGCAGCGCCACCGGCCAGCATGCGTAGGCGAACCCGTGCACCCCGCGCCAGACCCGATAGCCGAGCCGGCGGCGGACGAGGCTCGTCAGCACCAGCGCCACCAGCAGGTCGGAGGCGATGGTCCCCAAGCCCATCCACAGCGAGCGATAGTCCGTCTCGAAGGGGACGACCGCGTTGAGGACGCCGATGTGCGGGAACGGGTCCAGCAGCGTCGTGACGATGTGGACGGCGAGCAGGGCGACGGCGAGCAGCGACACCGTGCGGTGCATCGCCGCGACCGCGAAGCGAGGGGCGCCCGCCGGCCGCCATGCCCGCAGCTCGCCGACGCCGAGGACGACGGAGATCGTCAGCAGCACGAGCGCGATCGCGCCGGTGCCGCGCGTGGCGTACCAGAGCGCCGACGGTCCGTGGGCGGCGGCGATCATGCCGCCGCGCGCTCCCGGGGCCACTCGGCGAGCGCGAGCGTCGCGCCCTCGTGATCGACGAGCCGGGCCGGGAGGTCGCGGGCCTCGAGCCAGCCCGGGGCGTCGTCGCCGAGCACGATGGCGGCGGTGCTGGCGATGTTGGCGTCCACGCAACTGTCAGCGGCGACGCTGACGGTGCGCCACGGCGAGTCGGCCGGCAGACCGGTCCGCGGATCGATGATGTGATGCGCGTCCGGGCCCCAGCGCCGCACGGTCGTGCTCGAGGTGGCGAGGCCCCCGGTGCTGATCGCGAGCGTCTGCCCCGGCGCGTCCGGCGGTGCCCGATGGTCGTCGGCCACGCGCACGGCCCAGCCGCCCGCGGGCGCCGGGCCGGCCACCGCGATGTCGCCGCCGAGGTTGACCAGCACCCCCGCGCCGGGAGCGGCGGCGGCCGCCGCCGACGCGGCGCGGTCGGCGGCGAGCGCCTTCGCCGTCGCGCCGAGGTCGAGGCGAACCTCTCTGGGGAGCCGGGCTTCGCTCCGGGCGAGGTCGACCGAGACCGTCTGCCAGCCCTCGACCCGCGTGGCGACGAGACGGCTGCGGGCGTGCGCGAGCGTCGCGAAGTCACGGTCGTAGCCGGCGAGGATCAGCGCCCGCCCGATCGTCGGATCGACGATCCCGTCGGTGAGGGCCGCCGCCCGCAGCGCGACGGCGATCGCCTCGAGCAGCAGCGCGCCGACGCGCACGGGCCGGCCGGCCCCTGCGTTGAGGCGCGAGAGGTCGGAGTCGGAGCGGAAGCGGCTGCAGGCGAGATCGACGGCGGCGAGCTCGGCCTCGACCGCCGCTCGCGCGGCGGCCAGCGCGCCCCGGTCGGAGACGACGATGGCTGCGCTGGTGCCGAGCGCGCGCCATCGCGCCGTGCCGGGCTCGCTCACGATCCCCCCGACGTCTCCGGCTGTTGCTGCGGCTCGGGCTGGGGCGGCGCGGCCGTCGGCGCGGCGGGGGGCGGCCGCAGCGGCGCCGGAGCGCCCGCGATCGCGGGCACGTGCTGGGCCCGCGGCACGTGCACCGGGGCCGCGGCGCGAGGGCTCGGCGCCGTCGTCTTCGCCCTCCCGTCGTGGCCCTTGAAGGCATGCGCGGCGACGACCGAGAGCCCGGCCGAGAGGGCGGCCGTCGCCGCCGCGACGCTCCAGGCCAGGACACGGACCCGGCGGACGGCGCGGTCGCGACCGGCGGGGCTGGGGGAGGAGGGCTCCGGCATCACAACCACATCATCGGCAGGCGTCGGTCAAGGCACGGCAAAGGCGGCCGGAGGCTCCGGCCGCCGGTCGTCGCGCCCACGTCGCTCCCCGTGCCAGCCGCTGATGAGCGAGAGCACGACGAGCGCCAGCGCGAGGCCGCCCCCGATCGACCCGATCAGCAGCCCGAGCCGCAGCTCCGACCCCGGGACCCGGCGCCGGCTCGAGCGCGTCCAGTCGGCTCGCAACGACCGCGCCGTCTGCGGCAGGTGCGCGAGGAAGTGCACCGCGAAGAACGCGCCCCAGACGATGAAGCTCAGCTTGTGCAGGTTGAACACGAGGTCCGAGCGGCGCCCGGATACGAGCAGCACCACGCCGGTCACGAAGATCGCCAGCGTCGTGATCACGAGGAGCGGAGCCAGCCCGCGCAGCAGCAGCGGCGGCGGCCCCTTCTCGCGGTAGACCCGCGCGCCGGTGTAGTAGCGGGCGACGCGGTAGCCGGTGCTGCCGAGCTTGAGCAGCACCGGTCCGATCAGCGCCATCCCGATGAACATGTGCGCGCTCAGGAGGTCGCCGATCAGCACGATCGTCACCCCTTCGGCGATCAGCAGCAGCGTGAGCACGACCGCCGTCGCGCTCGTGAGGATCTCGTTGCCCTCCGTGCCGCCGAGCCGCTCGACGCGAGTGCTCATCAGCTGTGCAGGATGGCCGCTGGGTGGTCAACGGAAGGCAAAGGCCGCCTGTCTTTGCCGGTCATCGTCTTCGCCGTGGCGGGCTGGCGGTTCTGGCGCGTGCAGCGGAGGCCGGTTCGCGCAGACCGCGACCGGCGCGCCGGGGGCGTCGGGCTCGACGACTTCCGCCGCGTCCACCGCGCCGGCCTGTTCCCGCCCGACGTCGCCAGTGACCGCGACTTCGCCGACGTCAACGCCTGGCTGAAGACGTTGCGGCGGCGAGGCTGAGCGGTCTACGCGACGGGCTCAGACGGATGAGCCGAGGGCGGCGATCTCGGCGAGCTGCTTGATGGCGGTGCGCAGGATCCGTGAGACGTGCATCTGTGAGCATCCGACGCGCCGGCCGATCTCGGCTTGCGTGAGGTCTTCACGGATCCGCATCTGGAGCGCGACTCGATCGCGCTCGGAGAGCGAGCCGAGGAGGACGTCGAGCGTGGCGGCCGTTTCGGCGGCGGCGAACCCGGCATCCTCGTACCCGAGCCGTTCTGCCAGCGTGCCCGCGTCGCCCTCCGGCGCCTGCAGGGGCGGCCGGTCGAAGGACTCGCCGGCCCGGGCGTGTGCTGCTTCTGAGGCGTCGATGATGTGCTCGATCGCGCCGCGGGGGCCGCCGCGGGCGCGCTCTCGCCCCGCGAACGCGACGTCGTGAGCCTCGCAGCGCAGGGACTGACAAGCCGCGAGATCGCCGAGATGCTCTCGCTCTCCCGTGCCACCGTCGAATCACACTTCCGCAGCGCGGTCAGACGATTGAGCGCCCGCAACCGGGCTCACGCCATCGCGCTGGCCCTCACACGCGGAGAGAGAGCCCTGCCGACCGCGATCGCGTCGCCATGACGCGCTCGAAGGCGGCGACCCCGTCGGGTCGAACTGGGTGCCGGCGCAGTTCGGCGAGGGCGTCGGCTTCGGAGAGCGCCGTTCCGTAGCTGCGCTCGGAGAGCACGGCGTCGAAGGCGTCGGCGGCGAGGACGATGCGCGCTTGCGCAGCGGGTGGGTCCGGGGTCACGACCGGCTGATCGCGCCGAGGACGGTTGTCACCAGCGCGGTTTCCACCTGCGCCGCGGGCATCCGGCCGGCGGAGAGCTCGCCGCTGGCGGCGTGAACGAGCGCGAGCAGCGCGGAGAGGTGCCAGGCGACGGGGACGTCAGCGCGGAAGACCCCGTCGCGCTGCCCGCGTTCGATCAGCGGCGCGAGGGCGGCGAGGACGGGCTGGTGCAGCGCGTGCAGGTCGGCGTGGGGGAGGCGGGTGTTGACCTCGACCAGGGTGTGGAAGCGGCCGAGGTTTCGCCACGCCGCCGTCACGACGCGCCGCAGCGCCTCCTCGGGCTCGCCGCGTGCGGGCTCGGCGGCTTCGATCGCCGCCGTGACGTCGGAGATCGCGCGGTGGGTGACGGCTTCGATCAGGTGCTCGCGGGTGGGGAAGTGCACGTAGATCGTCGCTCGCACGACGCCTGCGCGGCGAGCGATCTCGGCCATGCTGGCCTCGGGATCGCTCGCCAGCGCATCCAGCGTGGCGTCGAGGATGCGGTCGACGCTTCGCTGCGCGTCGGCGCGCCGGCGGGGCTGGGGCTGTCGGGTTGACGGCACGAGTGGCGTTCAGTGCATGGCGACGGGCGGTGCGAGGCGGAGCTTGGGCAGGAAGCTGGTCGCGGAGGGGAGGATTGCAAGCGCGAGCAGGCTGGCGATGCCGGCGAGTGCGCTCGCGGCGAGGAACGCGTCGCCGATGCCGCCGGCGAGCGCTGAGGCAGAGCCCGTGCCGACGGCGCCGGTCGCGATCGTGGCGAGCACCGCGATGCCGAGCGAGCCGCCGATCTCGTGGCCCGTGGTGTTGAGGCCGGAGAGCATCCCGGTCTCGTCCTCGGTCGCGCCGGTCATGACGGCGATCGAGACGGCCACGAGCGCGACGCCGAGGCCGACGCCTGCGATCAGCATGCCGGGGAGCAGGTCGGAGACGTAGCTGCCGCCGGCGTCGACGCCGGTGAGCAGGAGCATGCCGCCGGCGGTGACGGCGAGGGCGGCGGCCAGCGGGATGCGGACGCCGGCGTGGGTGATGACTTGGGTGCCGAGGTGCACGCCGACGGCGAGCGCCGCGGCCATGGGGAGGAACGCGAGGCCGCTCTCCAGCGGACCCGTCCCGAGCACGTTCTGCATGTAGAGCGAGGTGAGCAGGAAGGTCCCGAACAGCACGGCCGAGACCGCGAGCATCATCAGCGACCCGCCGCCGACGCCACGGTCGGCCAGGCGCTGGACCGCGAGCAGCGGCTGTGCGGTGCGGAGCTCGAGCGCGGCGAAGGCGGCGAGCCCCACCAGGGCGCCGGCGCCGAGGCCGAGGGTCTGGGTCGACGCCCAGCCGGCGCTGTCGGCCTGTGAGGCGGCGAACACGAGCGCGCCGAGGCTCAGCGTCGCGAGGAGGGCGCCGCGGAGGTCGAGCCCGCTCCACCGCGGCCGCGTCGAGTCCGCGGGCACGACGTGCAGTGCGCCGGTGGCGAGCGCGAGCCCGACCGGGAGGTTGATGAGGAAGATCAGGCGCCAGTCGACGAGCTCGGTGAGGGTGCCGCCCAGCAGCACGCCGAAGGCGGCGCCGGCGCCGCCGACGGCGCCCCAGGCGCCGAGCGCCTTGGCGCGTTCGCCGCCCTGGCTGAAGGCGGTCATGATGATCGAGAGCGCGGCGGGGGAGAGCATGGCGGCGCCGAGGCCCTGGCCGGCGCGGGCGGCGAACAGCGTGGCAGCGCCGCCGGCGAGCGCCGACGCGAGCGAGGAGAGCGTGAACACGCTCAGGCCGGCGAGGAACACGCGCCGGCGCCCGAGCAGGTCGGCGGCGCGCCCGCCCAGCAGCAGCAGGCTGCCGAAGATCAGCGAGTAGCTCGTGATCGTCCAGCCGATGTCGCCACCGGTGATGTCGAGGTCCTTCGCCATGTCGGGGAGCGCGACGTTGACGGCCGAGATGTCGAGGATGACCATCAGCTGCGCGACGCACAGCAGGACGAGCAGGCCGAGGCGCGATCGACCGACGGCGTTCTCGGTGGTCTGTTGGCGGCGTTTGTGCATGTGGGGCTCCGAGTTCTAATTCAGACAGTAGTGTCTGGACTAGGAAATCAGACAGGCATGTCTGATGTCAAGCCGGCCGATACCCCGTGGGGTTAGCCGCACCCGCGTGCTCGTGCTGACTGGCGTCTTCGTGGAAAACGCTCGTCAGGATACCCCCCGGGTGTATAGTGGCGGCATGAGCGTTCCGCTTCGCCTCCTCTTGTTTGCCGGCGTCCTCGCTGTGGCGTTCGCCACGGCCGCCTTCGCCGGCAGCCGCATCGACGTCCATCCCGGCAAGCCGGCCGCCAGGGCGCAGCAGGACGCGCATGGCATGGGCGCCCACGCCGCGATGGCGCCCCAGGCCGTTCGCGGTCTCGCCGTCAGCGACAACGGGCTCACGCTGAAGCTGGCGCAGGCGACCGCGGCGGCAGGCAAGCGCGCCGACCTCGCCTTCCGCATCGTCGATCGCCGCGGCCGGATCGTGCGCGACTTCGACGTCGAGCACACCAAGCGCATGCACTTCATCGTCGTGCGCCGCGACATAACGGGCTTTCGGCACCTGCATCCGACCCAGGCCGCCGATGGCACCTGGTCGGTCCCGATGACGCTCCGCGACGCCGGGACCTACCGCGCCTTCGCGGACTTCTCGACCGGGGGCAAGCCCGAGACGCTGGCCGACGACATCACCGTGGACGGGACCGTGCGCTCGAAGCCGCTTCCCGCCCCGGTCCGGAGCGTCGGCGTCGACGGCCTGCGCGTGCGGCTGACCGAGGGCGCGAGCAGGGCCGGTGCCGAGTCGAAGCTGCGCTTCACGGTCACGCGCGACGGCAACCCGGTCGCGCTCGAGCCGTACCTGGGCGCGCAGGGCCACCTGGTCGCGCTGCGCCAGGGCGACCTCGCCTTCCTGCACGTGCACCCGGACGAGAACCGCCTCGACTTCATGGCCGAGCTCCCGACCGCGGGCCGCTACCGCCTGTTCCTGCAGTTCAAGACCGGGGGCCGCGTGCACACCGCCGCCTTCACGCAGGCGGTGTCGCGATGAGCGCTGCGATGACGGAGCACCTCGAGCTCCCGATCAACGGCATGACGTGCGCGTCGTGCGCGAACCGCATCGAGCGCAAGCTCAACAAGCTCGACGGCGTGACCGCGACCGTCAACTACGCCACCGAGAAGGCCCGGGTCGAGTTCGACCCGGGCACGGTCGCCCCCGAGCGGTTCGTCGAGGCCGTCGAGGCCGCCGGCTACAGCGCGGCGCTGCCCTCGGCCGAGCCGGCTCGAGCCGATGCCGAGGAGGACGCGACCGCGCCGCTGCGCCGCCGCCTCATCGTCTCCGCGCTGCTGGCGGTGCCGGCGCTGCTGATGTCGATGATCCCCGCGCTGCAGTTCGACAACTTCCAGTGGCTCACGCTCAACCTCGTCACCCCGGTGGTGCTGTGGGCGGCGTGGCCGTTTCACAAGGCGGCGTGGGCGAACCTCAAGCACGGCGCCGCGACGATGGACACGCTCGTCTCGGTCGGCACGCTGGCCGCGTGGTTGTGGTCGCTGTACGCGCTGTTCATCGGCGACGCCGGCATGAACGACATGCGCATGGCCTTCGACCTCGTGCCCAGTTCGGGCGCGGGCACCGACCAGATCTACCTCGAGACGGCCGGCATCGTGACGACGTTCCTGCTCGCCGGGCGCTACTTCGAGGCCAAGGCGAAGCGCCGCGCCGGCGCCGCGCTGAAGGCGCTGATGGAGTACGGCGCCAAGGACGTCGCGATCCTCGACGCCGACGGCACCGAGCGCCGCGTGCCCGTCGAGCGGCTCGCCGTCGGCGACCGCTTCGTCGTCCGCCCGGGCGACAAGCTCGCCACCGACGGCGTCGTCGAGCAAGGCGCCTCCGCGGTCGACATGAGCATGCTCACGGGGGAGTCGATCCCGGTCGAAGTGCAGCCCGGCTCTGAGGTGGCCGGCGCGACGGTCAACGCCGGCGGGCGCCTGCTCGTCCGCGCCACCAGGATCGGCGCCGACACGGCGCTCGCCCAGATCGCGCGCCTGGTCGAGGACGCCCAGACCGGCAAGGCGCCGGTCCAGCGCCTCGCCGACCGCATCTCCGGTGTCTTCGTCCCGATCGTCATCGGGCTGGCTGTCGCCACTCTCGGCTTCTGGCTGGGGACGGGGGAGAGCGCGACGTTCGCGTTCACCGCCGCGGTCGCCGTGCTCATCATCGCCTGCCCGTGCGCGCTCGGGCTGGCGACCCCGACGGCGCTGATGGTCGGCACCGGCCGCGGCGCGCAGCTCGGGGTGCTGATCAAGGGCCCCGAGGTGCTCGAGTCCACGCGGGAGGTCGACACGGTCGTCCTCGACAAGACGGGCACGGTCACCACCGGCCACATGAGCCTCGTCGAGCTCACCGTCGCCGACGGGGTGGACCGCGACGAGGCGCTGCGGCTCGTCGGCGCGCTGGAGGACGCCTCCGAGCACCCGATCGCCCAGGCCATCGCCACGGCCGCCGCGAGCGACGGCCCGCTGCCGGCGGTCGAGGGCTTCGCCAACCGCGAGGGCCTCGGCGTCGAAGGCGTCGTCGACGGGCACGCGCTGATCGTCGGGCGCCCCGCGCTGCTGGCCGATTGGGCGATGCACCTCCCGGCGGAGCTCGACGCCGCGCGTCGAGCCGCGGAGGCGCGCGGCCAGACCGCGATCGCCGCCGGCTGGGACGGCCGGGCCACGGCCGTGTTCGTCGTCGCCGACACGGTCAAGGCCACCTCGGCCGAGGCCGTCGCATCGCTCAGGGCCCTCGAGCTGCGCCCGGTCCTGCTCACCGGCGACAACGAGACCACCGCCCACGCGGTGGCGGCCGAGGTCGGCATCGACGAGGTCATCGCCGAGGTCCTGCCCTCCCACAAGGCCGACGTCATCCGCCGGCTGCAGGCCGAGGGCCGCGTGGTCGCCATGGTCGGCGACGGCGTCAATGACGCACCGGCGCTCGCTCAGGCCGACCTCGGCCTGAGCATCGGCACCGGGACCGACGTCGCCATCGAGGCCTCGGACCTGACGCTCGTCAGCGGCGACCTCCGCGCGGCCTCGGACGCCATCCGCCTGAGCCGGGCGACTCTGCGCACCATCAAGCAGAACCTCGGCTGGGCGTTCGGCTACAACATCGCCGCCATCCCGCTGGCCGCCATCGGTCTGCTGAACCCCGTCATCGCCAGCCTCGCGATGGCCGTCTCGAGCGTCTCCGTCGTCGGCAACGCGCTGCGCCTGCGCCGCTTCAAGGCGCAGCGCACCCCGCTCGTCTAGTCGAAGACCGCGACGCGATGCCCCTTTGCCGCAGGTTGCTCGGCGAGCGGAATCCAATCGCACGGATCGTTGCCGCTGTCGTTCGCGAATATCACCGTGGGTCCGGTCGTCCCGAGGGTGGCGGCGTCGACGCCGACGTCGCGCAACGGGCGCCAGGGCTTGCGAGCGAGCCCGCAGCTGCCGATCACCGGCGGCCGGCTGACGGTCGGTGCGGGTGTCTGCTGCGGCTTGGGCGCGCCGCCTGGTCACCGCAGCCCGCGGCCAGCGCAGCCAGCGCCGCCAGCATCAGGGCGAAAAGTGGCACAGCGCCAGTTTCGCGGGTCGCGGACGTTTCGGGCAGTCACATGAAGGAGACGTTCACAGCCGAGGTGGCCGCCCCCGCCCTCGCTCGCAGGGCGGCAGCGGAGTTCGCGGCCGGCGAGGGCGCCGACCCGGACACGCTCGCCTCGATCAAGCTCTGCGTGTCTGAGGCGGTGACCAACGCTGTCCTCCACGCCTACCGCGACGGCGATGGACCCGGAGCCGTCGAGCTGGAGGCACGGCGTCCGAACGGCTGCCTGTGCTTCTACGTCCGCGACCACGGCCGCGGGATGGCGCCCCGGACCGACAGCCCCGGCATGGGCCTCGGCCTGCCGCTGATCTCGCACTCCGCGGCAACCGTCGAGTTCCGCAAGCGGGCGGGCGGCGGGACCGAGCTCGTGATGCGCTTCGATCTCGCCGCTTGAGGCGAGCCGCCGGGCGCTCAGCGCGCCGTGCCGGCCAGGCGCGAGATCCGCCGGAGCATCGGGATGCTCGGGTTCGTGTCGTCCGCGACCTTCTCGAGGAGGATCTCGAGGTAATCGGGGATCAACTGGGTGGGCAGCGCCTCCTCGATCATCGCCATGTGCGTGGCGCTCGGGTGGCGATCTTCGCGCACCCTGTTCATGAGGATCCGGAGGTACTGGGCCTGGGCTTCAACTTGGTTCACGGGTCACGTCCTCGGAGAGCGACAGCGGGTCCTGGGCTGGTTACCCGGAGTCCCCCGCACGCATCCGTTCGGCAGCACCCGGTGTCCACTCCACGCCGTCATGTTGCGCGCGCCGACGCGAGGACCACGTGCGTCGTCGCGCCGCCGCCGGGGCGGGCCTCGGGCCGGCTCGGAGCGCCGACCAGGTGCGCCGTGAGGCGCGCGATGCGGCGCGCCTGTCGCGGGTCCACCGGCGCTCCGTCGGCACGGGAGATAGTCAGGTGCCGGGTTTCGTCCGTTCGGCCCGCTGACACGATCGCGCCGCAGGGCAGCGCGACGAGCTCCACCCCGCCGGACGACGCCGCGCGCACGCACTGGGCAAGTGCGCTGATGTCGCGGTCGTCGATGCGTGCTCCGTTGCGCAGCGCGAGCACGACGGTGGCGACCGCCAGTACGGATGCGGTGAGCGTGTGGCCCCAGCCCGCGCCCGCGGCGGCCATGCCGGCCGTGAGGACGAGCGCGAGCCACTGCGGCTCGGTGACGCCGCGCCGCCGCCGCCGCTGGGTGTCGCCACGCAGCAGTTCGAGCCCGAAGCGCTCCGCCGCGGATGCCGTCACGTACCAGGCGAGGGCGGTGCCCGCCGCGGCGCCCGCATCGACCATCACGCTGCCGACGGCGACGATGACCAGGATCAGCACGGCCTCGAGGGCCTGGACCGGGAACAGGCGCACGCCGGCGAGATGCGGAGGGAAGGTGCCGTCGAGATGCGTGCGGTCGTAGCGGATACCGATCGCGGCGGGGCGACCGTGGCAACAGCCGGCGCTCAGGCAGCCCAGCCGCCCGGCCGCCAGCATCACACCGAGGCCGAGAGCGACCGCGTCGAGGTCGGCCAGGACCGAGCGCCCTGCGAGCCAGAGAACGCCGGCGGAGACGGCCAGGACCGCGATCTCGTGGTGTTGGTAGACCAGCGCCTCCCGCCCCGTGAGCAGCCGCGTGCCGAGGACGACCGCGAACCCGGTGACGACGCCGGCGGCGGCCAGCATCGCGATCACCCAGAGGGGAGGGCCAAGGCTCCCGGCGAGCAGCACGCCGGCGGCGAAGCCTGCGACGGCCAAGCGCTGGAATGCGCTCACGGGTTCGCCTCCAGCTGGGCGGCCGCATCGACGACATCCGGCTCCGGCTTGACGAAGCGCACCCGCAGCACCACCTGCGACGGGTGGGGCAGCGGGACCTGGGTCAGCGAAGGGGGCAGCGGGTCGGGGAGCCGGTCGGCGATGAGGCCGGCGACGACCGCGAGCACGCGGGCCTTGACGGCGTCGGTGGGCGCGACCTCCTGGCGCTTGGAGTCCGGCTTGCGGAAGACGTAGTGGCTCTTGACGAGGTCGGCGATCTTCTCGCCGCCCGTGACGCGCACCGTGAAGTCGCGCTGGGCGCCATAGTGGCTCTGGCGCAGCGGCAGGCCGCGCTCCTTGCGGAGGTCGTTCTCCGACGGGGTCTTGGTCACGGCGAAGGTCTGCTTGGCGCCGGTCTTCGCGCGCGTGAACGTCGTCATGCCCTGGATCGTCCAGAGCTCCTCGGCGCTCGCTGGCTCCCCCGACACGGGATCGCGGACGTGGGCGCTGTCGCCGCCGACCGCCTGCAACATCGTGTCGCCCGGTCCCGGCGCGATGTTCTCTCCGCGTGCGTTGTGCAGCGCGTGGATCAGCTCGTGGCCGACCGTGACCGTGTCGTCGGCATCGATGAGCGTGGGCGCCGCGGGGGTGCCGCCGAGGACGAGTTGGTTGTCGGAGACCGCCTTGTCGAGGACGACGGTCGAGCCGACCCCGGTTCCGGCCTTGTTCTTGGTGGTGTCGTAGCGTCCGACGGAGTCGTCGTCGGTCACCACCCGCTCCGTGGTGTGACCGCTCTGCTTCGCATTGGGGGGCCGGATCGTCACGGTCTGCTTCGCCGCGAGCAGCTGGGCGAGGACCTGAAAGCCGACCGGCTTCTCGGTCAGGTCTTCGAGCCGGCGCTGAACCCAGTCACGCCAGTCGGCGTCGCCGCCGCTCACGCGGACGTCGAGCGTACCGGCCATGATCGCCGAGACCATCCGGTGGCGATAGGGACCACGCAATCCCCGCGCGCCGTGGTCGGAGAGGTCGATCAGCCGCGTCCAGCTCTTGTCGCGCCATGCGAGCTCCCACTCGAGGGCCTCCGCCTGGATCGAGTCGCGGTACTCGGCTCCGGCGTCGCGCAGGACCTGCTTGGCGGTGTCGAGCGTCTTGCGCTCCGCGTTCCCGAGCCGGTCGGCGATCGCGTCCGGGTCGCTGAGGTCGCGGAGCTCGCCGGCCAGGCCCTCGAGCTTCTTCTCCTGTTCCTTCTCGCACCCCGGGATGCACGCCCGCAGTCTCAGCGGCGACGTCAGCCGCGGCCGGCCGTCGCGGGCCACGGTCGTCGCCCACGTACCCGCGCGCGACCACAGCCTCGCAACCGCGCCCAGCGCCGACCGGTTGGCGTCCTGCTCGAACGCGGCGTCGGTGGCGTGGAGTCCGCCGCTGCCGCCGTCGCGCTGCTGGAGCACGTGCGCGACCTCGTGCGCGATCAGCGCGTCGCCGAGCGGCGTGCTCGGCTGGTACTCGCCGGGCGCGAACGCGACGTGCTCGCCCGCGGCCACCGCACGCGCTCCGGCGCGGGCGGTCACCTCGGCGCCCGTCGCGTCGGCGTGCACACGCACCGAGCTCAGATCGGCGCCGCCGAAGGCGGAGGACATCCGTGTGCGCGTGCCGGCGTCGAGCGGGCGCCCGCCGGCGGGCTCGGTCGCCTCACTGCGCGCGAGGGCCCGGGTCACGGCGGCGTTGCCGGCCCCGCGCTGGAGGGCGAGCACCGCTTCCGGGCTCAGGCTCCTCGGGGCCGTGCCGCGTGAAAGCGCACGGGCGACGCCGTCCAGCGCCCGCGGATCCTTCGCCGCGACCTCCTGCTCCGGTGCATCGGTGGACGGCTCGGAATGGGCCCGATCTGCTCCGATCGGTCAACGCTCTCACCTGGCCGTCGCGGGTGCAACCGCCTCCGACCGGCTAGAGAGCTCCCCACCACGCCAGCGCCGCGGTGGCGGTGAGCACGGCGGGACCGGGGTGGAGGACGAGGAAGCGAGGGGTCCGCGCGTAGGCGGCCCCGAGCCCGATCGCGAGCGCGGCGAAGCCGGTGGACGCCGCGGCGGCGACGAGTCCGATCCCCCGGGCTGCATCGCCGTCGAGGACCGAGCCTGACAGCAGCAGCGCGGATCCGACCGTGAGAAAGGCGATGGTCGTCATGTGCCACGTCACGTGGATCATGGTCTTGGTCGACTTCGGACCGCCGAAGCGACTGGACGGCAGCATTTCCAGCGAGAGCTTTCTCACCACGAGGACCTCGCCTCCGACTCCGTGGATGGCGGCGCCGAGGACGGCGAGGGATCCGGCGACGATCAGCGGGACGTTCATGGAGTACCATCCATACAGTGGTGTATGGATGAAAGCTAGCCCATCGTCTGCGGCGCTGTCAACTCCGCGCGTGACGCGAGGCTGAGGCGATGTCCGCTCCGACGCGCACGCCTCGCAGCACCTGGATCGAAGAAGGGCTGCGAGCACTCGCCGCCGGCGGGCCGGACGCCGTCCGGATCGAGCCGCTGGCGCGCGCGCTCGGCGTCACCAGGGGTGGCTTCTACTGGCATTTCGACGACCGGCGCGGGCTGCTCGAGGAGCTGCTCGACGCGTGGGAGCGGGCGAGCGTTGACGAGGTGATCGAGCGCATCGAGAGCGAGGGCGGGGACGCCAGGGCCAAGCTGCGGCGGCTGTCCGCGCTCGCCGCCTCCAGCGACGAGCCGCTGAGGATCGACCTCGCCGTCCGCGACTGGGCCCGGCGCGAGCAGGCGGTCGCCGACCGCCTCCGACGCGTCGACAACCGGCGCATGCAGTACATGCGCTCGCTCTTCGGCGCCTTCTGCCCCGGCGAGGACGACGTCGAGGCCCGCTGCCTCGTCTTCTACTCGCTCTGGATCGGCAGCCACTTCATCGCCGCCGATCACGGCGCGCGCAACCGCGCGGACGTGCTGAAGCTGGCCCTGACGCGGCTGGAGGCCTAGCGCGATGGCCGTGCCAGTGCAGTCGGCTTGCGTGCGGCTCGCTTCGCGCTCTCCGTCCGGCGCTCGAAGTCGGCGAGCGGGTAGATCTCCGAGCCTGTCAGCCAGCCCATGCGCTGGAGTCCGCCGGCGTTGAAGACATGAAGACGATGAGGCAGGCGACGCTCGCGCGATACCTTGCGGCGGTGCCCGCGCTTGAACTCGTTGAGGTCGAGCCGGCACGCTGGGACGCGCTCGTGCGGTGGCTGGGGGTCTCAGACGTCTACTACGCGCGCGGCTTCATCGACGCCTCGGCGGCCCTCGTCGGCGGTACGGCGGCGCTGCTGGATCTGCCCGGCGACGACGGGCATGTGCTGTTCCCGTGCGTCGTGCGCCAAGACCCCCTGGATGTCGTGACGCCGTACGGCTACGGCGGCCCGCTCGGCGTCGGCGACAGGTCGCCGCTGGCCGAGTTCCCAGCCCGCTACGAGGCGTGGTGCGACCGGCGCGGGGTCCTCTCGAGCTTTGTCGTGTTCCATCCGCTGTTCGCCAATGCCGCTTCGGAGGCGGCCGCGGGGTTCCATCGCAGCGCGCTGGCCGGCACCATCGCATGGCCGCTCGAGGATCGCGATCTGTTCGGCGCGATGCACAAGCACCACCGGCGGGTGGTCCGACGCGCGCGCGCCGACGGCTTGACGGTGTCCATCGAACGGGTGCCGGCGAATCTCGACACGTTCGTCGCCGTCTATGAGCAGTCGATGCGCAGGAGGGCGGCCTCGCCGTTCTACTTCTTCTCCGAGGCCTACTGGCAGGCGCTCGCGCGCGACGTGCCGCTCGTGCGGGTTGATGTGGAGCATGGAGGAGAGCTCCTGGCGAGCATGCTCGGCATGGGGGAGCCGCCGTGGCTGCACTACCACCTCGGCGGCATCGCCGACGCCGGCATGTCGACGGGCGCGAGCCATCTCGCGCTCTACAGCCTCGCGGAGTGGGGGCGGGAGCACGGGTACCGGACGCTGCACCTCGGCGGCGGCGTCGGCGGCCGCGACGACTCACTGCTGGAGTTCAAGCGGCGCTTCGCGCCGGACGGGCTCGTGGACGCATGCGTCGGCAGGGCCGTCCACGACGAGGCCGCCTATCTCCGGTCGGGCGGCGGCGACGCGGTCGACTGGGACGGCTTCTTCCCCGCCTACCGCGCTCCGCACTAGCCGCGCAGTCGGCGCGCGAGCGCGAAGCGCAGCTCGCGCCCGCGCTCCTGAACCAGCCGCAGCCGGAGGAAGTTCACGTTGCGCAGGAACTCGTTCTGGTACCGATACCAGCGCTCCTGCAGCGGCGTCACGCGGTGGGGGCGGTCGGATGCGACGTCGTAGGCGTGGCGCGCGAGCTCCGCGCCGGCCTGCGCCGCGAACACACGCTGGTCGCGGACGCTCATCTCGCGCTCCCAGCGTGCGACGGCCGTCGTGTTGATGCCGTCGAACAGCGTCGGGAACCACGACGCCTGGTCGCGCACGATCTTGCTCCGGTCAGCCGTCTCGAGCGCGAGCATCTCCTCGGAGTAGCGCAGGCCGAGGAACGCGCAGACCTGCGGTACGACGTCCCGAGGGTTTCGCGCCAGGTCCTCATAGCGGACCGTCAGTACCGCGTCGGGGTGCGCCTCCTGCGCCTTCTCGCCGGCTCGGATGCCGCGCGCCCACCAAGGCGCCGCCGCCCAGGCGTTGTTCGGCCCGAAGGGCATCTTGCGCAGCGAGAGCGCGACGTCACGCCCGTCGCGGACGAGCACCACGAATCGCGCCCGGGGCCAGAGCCCGAGCAGGTGGTCGACGTGATGGACGTAGTGCGGCGTCTTATCGCCCCAGCTTGCCTTCCCGTGCTTGGCGGCATATGCCTTGAACGGCGCCTCGACCACGAACCGGTAGGCGTCGGCGGGTGGGAGGGCGGGCGGTACCGCCGGCGGCTCGGCCGTGAGCTCCCAG
The DNA here is from genome assembly GCA_038327685.1 of Solirubrobacterales bacterium. Lineage (GTDB taxonomy): Bacteria > Actinomycetota > Thermoleophilia > Solirubrobacterales > Solirubrobacteraceae > DASQFQ01. The sequence continues at coordinate 584 of JBBQLH010000001.1, read as the reverse complement.
AGCCGGACCTTCGGATGGTTCCAGACCTCGTGCATGAAGCGGGCGGCGGCTTCGGCGTCGCGCGGCTCGCCGCGTGCGAAGGCGTCCGCGAAGTCCGTGAGGAACATCGATTCCGGCGGGATCGCCGCGTCCGGTCCCCGGTCGAGGATGAGCCGGAGCATCGTCGTGCCGGACCGGTCGTTGCCCACGATGAAGAAGGGGTCCGGCATGCACTCGCATCATCGCAACCGTCGCAGCCTCGCGGCGCTCATGCTCGCTTCACACTCGGTCGTCACGGTTGCGCGATGGTCCGGATGCCGGAAGGGATGAGGCTGGCGCCAGCCGTCGACGCCGGCGCGGCTGAGGTTCGTTCCGTCGAGCGAGTGCCGCCCTCAACGGAGAGCCCCAGCCGCTTCGCGTTTGTGCGGGCGTGGTGGGTGTTGGGTGGGTGTGTGGTGTTGGTGTTGGTGTTGCGTGCGCCGTATTTCGTGACGCCGTTGGGTCGGGATGAGGGTGGGATCTCGTATGTGGCGAGTCATTGGTCGGCTGGTCATGGTTCGTCGCTTTATGGTGGGTATTGGTTGGATCGTCCGCCGTTGTTGGTG